>JAQBOK010000379.1 GCA_028288085.1 Mucilaginibacter sp. | reverse complement strand
AATTAAAGTAATGAACAATATTGTAGTTTTCGGTGCGTCGGGTCAGTTAGGGCAATGCTTAAAAACTGTTGCTGAAACAAAGAAGATAGATGCGATCTGTTTTCCTGGTGAAAAGGAGGCCAACATTTTAGATAAAGATGCGCTAAGGTTAATATTTGATACCTATAAGCCCGCCTGGTGCATTAATTGTGCTGCCTATACTGCTGTTGATAAGGCCGAAGATGATATAGACCTTGCCCGTAGTATTAATAAAATTGGAGCTGAGAATTTAAGCCTGTTATGTGCAGAATATGGATCAGTTTTGATCCAGGTATCAACAGACTTTATTTTCAAAGGCGATAAACCGGTGCCACTTACAGAAAGTGATGTGGCCGAACCTATTAATATTTATGGCTTAACAAAGCTGGAAGGTGAAGAAGCTGTAATTAGCATCTTAAAGAAGTACTATATTTTGCGCACCAGCTGGTTGTACTCAGAGTATGGGAACAATTTTGTTAAAACCATGTTGAAATTAGGTGCCGAAAGAGATGAACTAAAGATAATTGCTGATCAGGTAGGCACACCAACTTATGCTATGGACCTGGCTGAATGTATATTACAGATCATTTTTAGTGATATCACGGCTTATGGAATTTATCATTATAGCAATGAAGGTGTTGCGTCATGGTATGATTTTGCAAAAGCCATTTTTGATATCTCAGGTACAAACGTGAAGGTATTACCTATCAGCACATCCGAATATGTGACCCGTGCTGTACGGCCGGCGTTTTCGGTAATGGACAAATCAAGGATAAAGCAAACATTTAACATCAAAATCCCGTATTGGAGGGATAGCCTGGTAATGTGTATCAGCAGGCTCTAACAGATAAACTTTAATATCGATCATGAAAGGAATTATTTTAGCAGGCGGTTCAGGTACAAGGCTTTTCCCTATCACCAAAGCCATTAGTAAGCAATTGATGCCTATCTATGATAAGCCAATGATCTATTACCCCTTATCGGTATTAATGATGGCTGATATTCGCGAGATACTGATCATCACCACACCCGAAGACAGCGAAAGCTTTAAACGCCTCCTTGGCGATGGGCATGATCTGGGATGCCGTTTTGAGTACGCCATACAAGAGGTGCCAAACGGATTAGCCCAGGCCTTTGTAATAGGCGAGGAGTTTATCGGAGAAGATAAAGTAGCGCTAATATTAGGCGATAATATTTTTTATGGTACAGGGTTTGGCGAATTGATATTGGGATTTAATAATGTAGATGGAGCGGCAATATTTGCGTACAAAGTCTCAGACCCCGAAAGATATGGGGTTGTAGAGTTTGACGGTGAATTTAGGGCCCTGTCTATTGAAGAAAAGCCATTAAAGCCAAAATCGCAATATGCTGTACCTGGATTGTATTTTTATGATAATGAAGTAGTTGACATTGCGAAAAACATACGGCCTTCTTCCAGGGGCGAGTTTGAGATTACAGATGTAAACAGAGTGTATTTAGAGAATAAAAAATTGCATGTAGGTGTAATGGACAGGGGTACAGCCTGGTTAGATACAGGTACTTTTGATTCCCTGAGTGATGCAACTGAATTTGTAAGGGTAATTGAAAAACGTCAGGCCACCAAAATAGGGTGTATTGAAGAGGTGGCTTTTCGTCATGGTTTTATTGACAAAGCACAATTAAGCTTACTTGCCGATAAATATATCAAAAGTGGATACGGTATGTATTTGAAAAGCCTTCTGTAAGAATTACTATAATTTCGGTATTGCTACAAATAGCTATTTTTTAGGTGTAAAAAGAGATCTGTCCGACAATGACAGATCAATCATGTTTTTTGTGATCGTTTTTATTTTACCATTATCAAGAAGAATATTTGAACACCAATCCATTGACGCGCCATGAACTATAGTTCCCGAGGTTGAAGACTTTTGACAAACCATAAACGTTCCAAAACCAAGATTATCCCTGCGTTGTGAATTACTTGCGAAATCAAACCCTAAAAGTTCAACCTGGTGAAAGTTCAATACTGAATTATCAATAACCGGTATTTTCGGTGATCCGGGAGGGAATAATTCTACCACAGGCGTGCCCTCATATTCAGTCGTCGGCATATTTAGTATATCTCCATTTTTTAGCCCTGAACCCTTCAGAATAGGAGAATCTTCTTGTACTATTTTAAAACCGTTCCACCTGTTTGGTAATTGGTTACCATATCCGCCATAGCGATAATCAGTACCAATACTTGGTAATATTGGATAATCCACAACCGGGGTTCCCCAATTTACAGTGCTATACTTAGTAGTTCCTAAGGGATCAATAGTATTATCATAATTTGAATACCCATTTACGTCTTTATAGCAGATCATTGCACTTTTCTCTTTGTTGTACCTAACCTGCCACCACATGAGGTTTCCCGAAAGCATAAGTACATTTTTACCTGAGTCAACAAACTTGTCTATATTTTCCCGGGCTTGTCTTGTCCAATATTCGCTATGGCCAGTAATAACAACAACCTTTGAATTTTGTATCTGGCTATAATCGTCCAAGTCGCAGTCTGCAATATAATTTATATTATATGTTTGATTATCAATCCACTGAAAAAATGCAGCCGGCATTATGGTGTTGCTTCGGAGAAAAGAAAGAACAGTTGCCCTATTATTAAAATCCGGTGCATAAACGCTTTTACCGCCAGCGAAATTATAGGCATTGGCAGTATTGGTTGGATACACAACAGTTAAATCATATGAAGTTTTATTTCCTTTAATAGTAAATGGAATTAATTTATTCCACGTGTAAACTCCGCTTTTAAAATATTCTGGTATTTTAAAAGAAAATGTTTTATCATACATAAACCCATCAACCCAGGGTTTAGTGCTTTTTATAGTCTGAGTTGCAATTGGCGTCGAAACTGAGAGAATAGTATTTCTTCTTGTATCAAGCAATGGTATCACAGCATCATTATTTGCAGGGCCCGATAAATACACAGTAACGGTATCCCCAATATTGTAAGATACCTGGTCTGTATAACCGTTAATTGATTGATTAAAGGTTGGGTCGGGTACTACTAGCTTGCTGCCAATTTCGGTTATAGTGTACTGCCCCATATAATCAGATGTTGGTCCTATTGGAGGTGGATTGATAACAGAAATTGGATTTGGAGAAGGCTTTTGGATTGCGATTGGATCTTTTTTACAGCGAATCAGCGCAAAGCTTATAAATAAATAGCCAAGAAAAGTTCGTCGTTTAATCTTAGGGGGTGGCATTTATTGTGATATAGGTTAAATATTATTTAATCGATTAAGATTTTATAGTAATAGTTATATTGAAATTGCTTTTATATATACTATAAATACTTTACGATAACGTAGTTTATAATGCTACAAGTTATCTTAAAAATAGATAAGTATATAATAATATGCTGTTAAATAATTAATTTATTTACTGAGGTTTTAAACGAGAGTAACTCTTGTTTTGTTGGGGTGGGCAGTATTATTGTTGGTAATTATAATTCGTTTAGAATTGAATCAATTAATGCGGGGTCATCAGCCATCTCCCACTTTATATCTTTGTCTTTTCTGAACCAGGTTAGCTGTCGTTTGGCGAAGCGCCTGGTGTTTTGTTTGATGAGTTCTATTGCGGTTTCCAACCCTGTTTTGCCATCAAAGTAATCAAACAGTTCGCTATACCCTACAGTATTTAATGCATTAAAGTGACGGTAGGGCAAAAGCGACCTTACTTCCTCAACCAAACCTTGTTTTATCATTTCATCCACACGCTGATTAATGCGGTGGTATAAAATTTCCCTTGATAAATTCAGCCCTATTTTTATGAACCTGAAAGGCCTTTCATTTATTGTTGCTTTGCGATAAGATGAAAAGGGTTTGCCAGTGCTTTCTGTTACTTCCAACGCTCTTATCAGGCGTTGAGGATTATTCAGATCAACCTGCTGATAATAAACCAAGTCGGCCGATTTTAATTTTTCCTGTAAAAATGCAAGTCCGTTATTATGAAATTCCTGGTTTAGCCTGTCTCTTATTTCTGCTGATGCAAAAGGTAATTCGTCAAAACCTTCACATATTGCTTTGATAAAAAGCCCTGAACCGCCAACTAATAGGGCGGTGTCATTGGTTTGGAAAATTTTATCTAACAATTCAAGCCCTTGTTTTTCGAAATCGCCTACCGAAAAGTTTTCTGTGATGGAGTGGGAATTAATGAAATGATGTTTAGCCTGGCTTAATTCGGTCTCATTTGGTTTTGCGGTACCTATAGCCATTTCGCGATAAAACTGGCGTGAGTCAGCTGAAACGATCTCTGTTTTAAGTTTTTTTGCCAATTCAATAGCAACAGATGTTTTACCAACCGCAGTAGGGCCTGTAATTACAATAAGTGTTTTTGTCATGGAGGCGGTGTTCATGTAAGCAGTATCATAGCTTTAAGCTTAATTAAAAAAATGCCTTCCATGAACCATCACCTGTGGTCTAACTAAAAATCATCGCCATGGTGAGGGTGCTCTTCGTCTTCAAAGCCCTCGTTATCAGAAAACTCACCGCCAAACTCATCTTCATCTCCGGCTTCTAATTCTTCATCAGGTTCTTCCACACCTTCGGTATCAACTACTTCTGAAAAACCTTCCACCACATCTTCTGGTGTATACTCCATTTCATTCAGGAAATCGAATTCTTCACTTACAGGGGGTAAGATCGTTGGATTAAATACAGTTCCAAACTGTTTTGGTGCCTCGCCAGCTGATTTTATTACCGCAGGATATACGGTTCCAGGAGTTTCATCCAATATGATCTTCAATAACTCCACGTGAAAATCAAAAGGGCGGTCAAAATTAAATGTATAGTAAAACTTTTGATGAGGATCATCAATGCGGTTACTTAGCTTCACCTTTTCCATTAATGCCACACCACGGTCAACTCTCCGTTGATTGGGTAAATATGTAATTTCCTCACCTTTTATCCATTGATCATTACTGATATAAAATGAGGATGAAAATTCACAATTATAACCAGTTGACTGGTGGATCGCGCGATGCAGATCCTCAAAAGTTTGATTGGATTTTACATCAATCTCCCTCATCACGTCATCGTAATCTTCAAAAGTAACCCTGAATCTGTATAGTGCCATTGTATGCGTAGTAGTTTTACAAAATTAATGTTTTAATTTAAATTGTGTTTCCACAACTTTTAAGCCAATTTCTAATCCTTTGAGTATTGTAAAGTTAATTACTTCTTCACGTGAATTAGGAATTTCTCCTTCAAGTATAGCCTCACGTATTTGATTTTTGATAATTCCAACCTCCCGGCCCTCTTTTATACCAAAAAGATGCATTATATCAAGCCCGGTAACGGGTGGCTGCCAGTTGCGTATTTTATCGCGTTGTTCAACATCTTTTAATTTTTGCTGAACCAACTCAAAATTATTTCGATATTTTTTTACTTTATATTCATTTTTTGTCGTAATGTCTGCTTTACACAACAACATCAGCGCTTCAATGTCATCATTTGCTTCAAATAGTAACCTGCGGACAGCCGAATCTGTTACTACATTCTGAGCCAGAACAATGGGCCGTAAATGCAGTTGTACCATTTTCTGTACAAACTTCATTTTTTCATTTAATGGCAATTTAAGCTGGGCAAATATTTTGGGTACCATACGCGCGCCTTTATCCTCGTGCCCGTGAAAGGTCCATCCATGGCCTGGTTCAAACCGCTTGGTTGCCGGTTTGGCAATATCATGTAAAATTGCTGCCCAGCGAAGCCACAAGTCATCTGTTGTTGCAGATATATTATCCAACACCTGCAAAGTATGGTAAAAATTATCCTTGTGGCCTTTCCCGTCAATAAAATCCACACCATACAGGTTAGCCATTAACGGAAATATTTTTTGAAGTAAACCGGTATTAAATAAATAAATAAAACCAACCGAAGGTTTCGATGACAGGATGATCTTATTTAATTCTTCAGTAATTCTTTCCTGTGATATAATGGAAATACGTTCAATATTATGCTTTATAGCTTCTATTGTAATGGTATCTATTGTAAAATTGAGTTGTGACGCAAAACGTATAGCACGTAACATCCTCAGAGGATCATCTGAAAAAGTCTCAATAGGGTCAAGGGGGGTCCTGATTAATTTTAGCCCCAAATCATCCACACCATTAAACGGATCTATCAATTCTCCAAACTGATCAGCATGCAAAGCAATTGCCATTGCATTTATCGTGAAATCACGGCGTTTTTGGTCGTCTTCTAATGTGCCGTTCTCAACAATGGGCTTGCGTGAATCTGATCGGTACGATTCTTTACGCGCACCAACAAATTCAACTTCTATATCCTTGTACTTTAGCATAGCTGTACCAAAGTTCTTGAAAACCGATAGTTTTACCTTAAGCGTTTTAGCCACATTTTCGGCAAATAAAATACCGTTGCCAATTACTGCAATATCAATATCTTTTGATGGGCGCTTTAATAAAAGGTCCCTTACGAAACCACCTATTACATAAGCATGCACGTTTTGTTCGGCTGCAGTATTAGTTATTACCGAAAATAGGTGGTGTTGCAGGTGTTGTTTCATATTAAACTATGCTCTGGGGTTTTAAAGCATAAACTTTTTTAAAATCTACTACAAAAATCGTTATTAGTAACTCTAAAATCATAAATAAATTACCGGCGGATAAATTCAAAGCGTCCATCAGGCTGAAGGCGCATGATGGTAGAAGGTTTTTTTATTTCACGGTCATGCTGTTCCAGGTCCACAACATAATCAACCATATCTATTATTTCCTGATCTATTTGCCCAAAATGTTGTGGCGAAGCCTTCCCGCTTATATTAGCGGATGTAGACACTAATGGTTTGCGCAATCGCTGTATTAGCTGTTCGCAAAAAGGGTGTTTTACAATTCTAACTCCCAAACTACCATCAGCCGCGATCAATGCAGGTGAGACGTTTTTAGCTCCCGGCATTATCAATGTCAGCGGATTTTCGGCAAATTCTATCAAATCATAAGCAATAGCTGGCACATCTTTTATATAGCTTTCCAGCTTATTATCGCTATCCAGTAGAATGATCATGCTTTTGGTTTCATCGCGTTGTTTAAGCTGATATATTTTTTTTATGGCTTCGGTATTTGTGGCATCACAGCCAATGCCCCAAATTGTATCAGTAGGATAGAGGATAATACCACCTTCCTGTACTATGTTTAAAGCTTTGGCAACTTCTTCCTTAAGCATGTTTTAAATATAAACTTAGCGTGTTAATAATTTTTAGTTCATCCAATAATTCCATACATTTTGGAATGCCATAAAGTTCACATGTGTTTCTAACACAAGGTTCACAGGCTAACTGGCCAGCCCGGAGTATGGTCAAATTTTGTTTATTATATGGAGCCGTATTCAGCTCATTACCAGCGCCAAATAGCACAAGGGTTGGTATACTTAAGCTATTCGACAAATGTGCAGGTCCTGAATCTGTTGTTAATACTGCTTTTGCCGAAGCCATCAAATTACACAATCCTTCAAGACTGGTCTTTCCGGCATAGTTTTCCAAACGGTCACTATTTTCAGCATTGTCCAATAATTGATCAACATATTCTATTTCCTTAGCCGAGCCAATAAGTGCAAATTTAGTAGTTCTGAAAGTATTGGTAAGCATATTAATAATATGCTTGCCCTTATCAAGAGGCATTTTTCGCGAAATGGCCTCCGAATTAAAATTCACTACTACCAAGTTATTTTGTTCTGTAGCTTGTGCTATTTCGAGTTTTACCAGCCTCTCACTTATCTTTTTGCCTGTAAATTGTTCAAGCAGATTAATATACTCATCTGTACGGTGAAGGTTTAACGGCTTTTTATAACTGTTTGTTAATAAAAAAAAACGACCTTCTTTAGTAAAACCGATTCGCTTTTTTGCCCTGGTCGCCCATCCCATCATTGCAGATGAAAGTGAGTCAGGCAAACAAAAAAACAAGTCATATTTTTCAGAACGCAGCTTTTTTCCGAAACTGTATACGCCGGTTAACCCTTTATACTCCTGTTTAGAAAATAGATGGACTTTATGCAGATGTGATATTAAGTTTACTATTCCGTTTAACTCTTTTTTTACAATAACATCAATTTGGGCTTCCGGATAAAGTTGTTCAACTGCTGCTACAAAAGCGGTGCTCATTACCACATCGCCAAGCCAGTTGGGCAGCCTTACCAGTATCTTCATATATGAGGTTAATAGTTGAATAGTAATTGAATAATTGAGCGATCAGATCGAATTCAAAAAAACTTAGCTGCTCATTTAATTCTATCCAATAAACTATGTATTACACAGCTACATTATTTTCCCTTAAAGCGTCATTAAGTGATGTCTTTTTATCTGTTGATTCCTTGCGCTTGCCAATAATTAACGCACATGGTACCTGGAACTCGCCCGCCGGGAACTTCTTAGTGTAAGAACCTGGAATTACAACAGAACGCTCAGGTACGAAACTTTTATATTCTATACGATCTTCGGTAGTAACATCAATGATTTTGGTAGAAGCTGTTAAAACTACATTAGCTCCTAAAACCACTTCTCTTTCCAGGTGAACGCCCTCAACAACTATAGCACGAGAACCCAAAAAGCAATTATCTTCAATTATAACTGGTGATGATTGTACTGGTTCAAGCACCCCACCTATGCCAACCCCGCCGCTTAAATGACAGTTTTTGCCTATCTGAGCGCATGATCCTACAGTGGCCCAGGTATCAACCATGGTGCCTTCATCCACATAAGCGCCAATATTTACGTACGATGGCATCATGATTACTCCTTTAGCCAAATACGCGCCATAACGGGCTATAGCATGAGGAACCACCCGCACACCGGTTTTTTTATAATCGGTTTTCAATTTCATTTTATCATGGAATACAAAAGGACCAACCTTTATTTCATCCATGTTGCGAGTTGGAAAATAAAGTATTACTGCTTTCTTTATCCAGTCATGAGTGTGCCAGCGGCTACCAATTGGTTCGGCAACGCGTAACTCGCCTTTATCCAGTCTTTCAATAACGGTTTCTATGGCTGTAATGTATTCATTGTTTATCAACAAATTCCGGTCTTCCCAAACTTCTTCAATTAATTTTTTGAGCTCTGTAGGCATATTTAAAACTTTTAGCAAATTAAAGGATTTTTGAGGGGAATTGTTTATAAATGCTTAATATGTGTTGTATAAAAGCATAAAAGAAGCAAAAAGCTCAGCATATGTCTAATACTTTGTAATTTTGATTCCTGAATTTTTAGATTAAGAATATGCCTGAAAAAGAAAAACTCCGGATAGATAAATACTTGTGGGCTATAAGGATATTTAAGACACGCACACTGGCAACAGAGGCTTGCAAAGCAGGCAGGATAAAGCTTAACGGACAGAATATTAAACCATCACATGAGGTTAAAATAGGAGAAATCTATCAGGTTTCAAAAGGTATTGAGCGCAAGGTGATAAAAATAACTGGTCTTTTGGAAAACAGAATGGATGCAAAAACTGTTGTGAGTTTTTATATTGACGAAACGCCTATTGAGCAAACTCAAGGATATAAGTCAATGTTTCAGGCGCCGGTGTTGAAAAGAGACCGGGGCGCGGGCCGGCCTACTAAAAGGGACAGGCGGGAGATTGACGATATGAAGGATAATTTTTTTGATAAGGAAAAGTAATCAACTATGAAAAATATTTATTAATATTATAAATATAAAATATTATCATAATAATGCAGATAAGCTGCTTTTTAAAACAATACTTTGTATCTAATCAAAAAAGTCTATTTTTGACCCCGGTAAAAATTACGATCTTAACCGAAATTTGTAATAAAATTTTCCTATGAAAAAAAATATCTACCAGAATATTTTTTTATTTCTGACAGTAATACTATGGTTATCTTCCTGTGTTAGCCAAAAACAGATTGCGTATTTTCAAAAATCGGCAAATCAAAGCGATACGATCAAGGTAGCAGAATTGTACATTCCAAAAATTCAGCCAGGTGACATCCTTTCTATTTATGTTGGGTCTTTGAACCCTATGGCAAGCAGTTTTTTTAACCCTTATTCTGCATCACCTATTACAGACGATAACAGCGCAAGCAGCGGATTTAACGGCAAGGCTCCGGGTACCAGTTCATCGCCTGTCCTAAGTCAATCTGCAGCGCCAGGGTTTTTAGTTGATGCTTCCGGAACGATCGTATACCCACTTTTAGGTTCAATTAAGTTATCCGGCCTTACAACATCCCAGGCCAGAGATACACTTAAAACTCGTTTAAAATCTTTCTTGAAAGAACCTACCGTGAATGTCAGATTCCTAAATTATAAGATATCTGTTATGGGTGAAGTGGCAAAACCCTCTGTGTATGTTATTCCTAATGAAACGATCACCTTGCCCGAAGCGTTAAGCCTGGCCGGGGATCTAACCATTTTTGGAAAACGTGATAATGTATTGGTGATAAGGGATAACAATGGGAAAAAGGAGTTTGGCAGGGTTGATCTTAATAGCCGGGACTTTTTTACTTCGCCATATTATTACCTTCATGCCAATGATGTTATTTATGTAGAACCCGGAAAAGGTAGAGTTGCACAAACAGATAAAACTTACCAAATATTGCCTGTTATTTTAAGTGCGTTATCATTTTTATCTATAATTTTTGTTTATAGTAAAAGATAATAAATTTTGAATCCCTATATTATTTTGAACTGATGAGTATAAATGACGATTTGATTGATTCCAATGGGCAAGACCATCAGGAAACTGACCTAAGGGAAACGATATTTAACTATTTAAAACACTGGAAATGGTTTGTGTTTTCCATAATTTTCTTTTTAGGATTAGGTTATGTGTATTTAAAATTAGTAACGCCTAAATATAAAATAGAAACCGACCTGTTAATTAAGCCTGATGACAAATCAGCAAATAGCCAGAGCGACTTATTAAAGTCATTAGATCTCTTCTCTTCTGATAAAATCATAGATAATGAAGTTCAGATATTAAAATCAAAGGACATTCTTGAAAAAATAATAAAGGCACTTAATTTTCAGACCTCTTATTACACTACCAAAGGTGTAAGAAAGCGAGAGCAATATGGAAACCTTCCATTCGAAGTAAAACTCATTAAACCTGCCGCGGATGCAAGCTATAAAGAGCGATTTGAAATTCGATTAATTAATTCAACTACCGCAGAGGTAAATGGTAAGAAGGTACCGTTAAATATGCCGTATCAAACGAGTGAAGGATTAATTACTATTTCACAAAGGCCTAAATGGAAAGGACCATTTAACCAATTGTTTAGTGTTAAGTTTAATGATATTGATGACCTGATTGAAAGTTATAGCAATCAGCTAAAGGTAGATCCGGCAAGTAAACAGGCTACAGTATTAATAATTACAATTGAGGATGCAATACCTGAAAGAGGAGAAGACTTCGTAAATAAACTGCTTGACGAGTATAACCTCGCTGCTATTGAAGACAAGAATATTGTAAGTTCCAATACATTGGCATTTATTACAAGCAGGCTGGCAAACATCAGTGGAAGTCTTGGTTCAGTTGAAAAGAATGTTGAGAATTATAAGTCCCGAAACCGTATCGCAAACATTGGTTCGCAATCTCAAATTTTATTACAGGGAGTTGGGGATAATGATGCTCAGCTTAATAAAGTAATTATTCAGCTCAACGTATTACAAAACTTAGAAGATTACTTAAAAAGTGATAGCGAACCTTCAAGTTTGCCTTCAATGTTAGGCATTGATGACGCTACCTTGTTGGGACTGGTTTCAAGCTTGGGAGAGGTTCAGCAAAGAAAATTAAGTCTGCTTCAAACGGTTCCAGAAACTAACCCTATCGTCAGGTCTTATGATGATCAGATAACAGCTTTAAAAAAGGCTATTAATGCTTCTGTGCAAAACCTAAAAACCGGGCTTGAAACTACCAAGAAACAATTAGAGAATAAAAATAATCAGTTTGAGAGCTCTATAAAGCAGGTTCCAGGTCAGGAACGTGGTTTGCTGGATGTAATGCGTCAGCAGCATCTTCAGGATACCCTTTATATGTATTTATTGCAAAAACGCGAAGAAACAGCAATGAAACTGGCTTCAGGCGTTGCTGATAGCCGGACCATTGACCGCGCCAGAAGTAGCAAGCTGCCGGTAAAACCAATTAAAAGTGTCATTTACCTGCTGTTTTTGGTAATAGGAACCGCCATACCCGCATTAGTTATATACTTAAAGGGTCTACTAAACTTCAGGATTGCCCGTCGCCAGGATATTGAAAAGGCTACAAACACGCCTATCCTTGCAGAAATATCCCAATCGGATGACCCAGGTAGTTTACTTGTTAGTATTAAACCGCGTTCAATGGTTGCCGAGCAAGTACGAGCTTTGCGTACTAACTTACAGTTTGTGATACCAAAGGAAGAACAAAAAGTAATTCTGTTTACTTCCAGCATCAGCGGCGAAGGTAAATCCTTTATTTCCCTTAACCTTGGCGCCAGTATTGCCATGTCAGGTAAAAAAGTGGTAATTCTTGAATTAGACTTGCGTAAACCTAAATTGCATGCCGGTTTAGATGTGGATAATACACTTGGGTTATCAAATTATCTTATTGGCAAGGCCACTATCCCAGAGATTGTAAAAGAAATACCTCAGCAAGATAATTATTACATAATAACCAGCGGACCTATCCCTCCCAATCCGGCAGAATTGTTGGTGAATGGACAAATTGACATACTTATAAATTCTCTTAAAAAGGATTTCGATTATGTTATTTTGGATGCGCCTCCGGTGGGTTTGGTAACAGACGCCCAAATACTAAGTGCTTATGCTGATGTTACTTTGTTTATTGTCCGTCACAACTATACGGCTAAAAATCAAATATATTCAATTGATAATCTTTACAGATCTGGTAAGTTCAATAATTTAAATATCATAATAAATTCTATTGGTATAAATCAAGGGTATGGTTATGGCTACGGTTATGGCTATGGTTATGGCTATGGCTATGGAGGATATTACCAGGAAGAAAGCGACTCAAAATCTGCATCGAAACTTGGCCGGATATTTAAAGCTAAAAAAAATCAAGATTAAGGAATTTAACAGATAGTACCGTAATACCCTTGTTGTTGTGCTTAGGTACAAAGGGTTTATATAATTATCCTGGTAAGTAATAATGAAACAACTAACCCCATCTTTTTTAGCATATTTTAAACAACCTGACCGGATTAAGATAGCTGTTATCGGCTTGGGTTATGTTGGACTGCCTTTGGCCATTGAATTTGCGAAAAAGTATGATGTATTAGGCTTTGATATTAACCTGTTAAGGGTCGATGAGTTAAAAACCGGTAAGGATGTTACCCGACAGGCTAACATGGACGACCTGAAACTGGTTTTGAAACCCCGGAAACCAAATGCCCCGGGCCTTTTAATATCTTCTGATAAAAATGAATTGCTTGAGTACAATATTTATATTGTAACTGTTCCTACACCGATCAATAAGTTTAAATCGCCGGATCTTGGACCATTATTAAAGGCATCAGAATTGTTGGGGGGCATGCTGAAGAAAAACGATATTGTGATTTACGAGTCTACTGTATATCCGGGCTGTACCGAGGATGATTGTGTACCCGTATTGGAGCGTGCATCGGGATTAAAGTATAATGTCGGATTTTTTGTCGGGTACTCACCCGAAAGGATCAATCCGGGCGACAAAGTAAATACCCTCACCACTATAAAAAAGGTAACATCAGGTTCTACACCTGCTATTGCCGAAATAGTTGATCAATTATATGCGTCTATAATTAGTGCCGGTACACACAAGGCGCCAAGTATTAAGGTTGCTGAAGCATCCAAGGCTATTGAAAATGCACAACGGGATATAAATATTTCCTTTGTAAACGAACTTGCTTTGATATTTGACCGTATGAATATCGATACTAATGATGTTTTGGACGCAGCAGCTACAAAATGGAATTTTTTAAAGTACCGGCCCGGGCTGGTGGGAGGACATTGTATTGGGGTTGATCCTTATTATTTAGCCTATAAGGCAGAATCTTTGGGCTATCATCCCCAGGTAATTCTTTCCGGCCGTAGGGTAAATGATAATATAGGAATGTTTATTGCGAATAAAGTAGTAAAGCTTTTAATTCAAAAGAAACATAAAATAGCTGGTTCAAAGGCGTTGATACTGGGAATAACTTTTAAAGAGAATTGCCCCGATATACGTAATACCAAGGTAGTAGATATTTATAACGAATTAAATCAGTTCGGAATGGACGTGGATATTTTTGATCCATGGGCGATCCGGGAAGAGGTTAAAAAGATACTTAATGTGGAGCTTGTCGAAAATTTAGATTCGAAATATGACGCAATAATATTGGCAGTGGCCCATGATGAATATAGAAGTATTGATATAAAGAAATTATGCAAAAATGCCAGGTCTGTTATATTCGATACTAAAACTATTTTGCCCAGAAACATAATTGACGGTAGATTATAGTATGAAACTTATTAAATATAATATGTCTTTTCATTCCTTTACGGGAGTTTATAAATATTGGAGAATCATTTAAATTTTTAAAAGTATATGTTAATTTGCGCCTGTTTGGAGAAAGTTACACAGGTTTAATTTAATAACTATCTCAAAAACAAATCTATATGAAAAAAATAAATTTTGCCATTATTGGGTGCGGACGTATAGCCCAAAGACACGCTGAACATATTAAAAATAATGGTGAGTTACTGGCTGTTTGCGATACAATAAAGGACAAAGCCGACCAATTAGCAAATAAATTTGGATGCAGGGCATATTATGATGTCGATGAAATGCTGGCCGCTGAAAAGGAGATTGATGTTGTAGCCATCTGCAGCCCAAACGGTTTACATGCCGAACATTCAATAAAAGCGCTCAATTCCAAATTTCATGTCCTTTGCGAAAAGCCCATGGCTATAAATGTTAATGATTGCGGGGAAATGATTAAAGCTGCTGAGCGAAATAACAAACGTTTATTTGCAATTAAACAAAATAGGTTTAACCCCCCTGTAGCAGCCGTAAAAGAAGTGATCGAAAATGGGCATTTAGGTAAAATATACAGCGTACAACTCAGTTGTTTCTGGAACAGGAATTTTGATTATTACCAAAATTCGTGGAAGGGAACTTTAGAACTGGATGGTGGAACTCTATTTACTCAATTCAGCCATTTTATTGATCTTTTATATTGGTTAATTGGCGATGTGAAAAAAGCTCATGCATTTACCGGAAATTTTGCTCACAAAAATGTAATAGAGTTTGAGGACACCGGAGCTGTAATTTTAGAGTTTTATAACGGAGCAATAGGAACAGTTAATTATACTGTAAACAGTTATGGTAGGAACATGGAAGGATCGTTAACCATTTTTGCAGAAAAAGGAACTGTGAAAATTGGTGGGCAATATTTGAATGAGCTGGAATACCAAAATATTGAGAACTATAAAATAGAAAATTTGCCCGAAGGAAATAAACCAAATAATTATGGAAATTACCAGGGATCTATGTCAAATCATGATAAGATATATGAGAACCTGGTTGATGTACTTGTAAATGGAAATTCTATCTCTACAAGTTCTTTCGAAGGGTTAAAAACCGTTGAGATAATAGATAAAATATATCAATCTGTTGAAAATGCATAACCTAACAGACACCAAAATATTTGAATCGGGTATAAAGGATGTAAATTTTGGCGGGAACGTGAAAATTGTTAACCCCGTAAACATTTATGGTTGTACCATTGGAGACGATTGTTTTATCGGCCCTTTTGTTGAGATACAGAAAGATGTTTTTGTAGGCAAAAGATGTAAAGTACAATCGCATAGTTTTATATGTGAATTAGTTTCTATAGGGGATGATTGTTTTGTTGGCCATGGAGTAATGTTTATTAATGATTTGTTTAGCGGTGGCGGCCCCGCAAGGGGTGATAAATCACTGTGGAGATCCACCAAAATTGGGAATAATGTTTCAATAGGATCGAATTCAACTATTTTACCCGTCGAAATTTGTAATAATGTAGTAATAGGTGCAGGTTCTGTAGTTACAAAAAACATTACTGATCCAGGTGTTTATGTCGGAAACCCTGCAAAAAAACTTCGCTAATAATTTTATCTTTTTTTATTTATGAAAATTCCATTTGTTGATCTTAAGGCCCAATATAATAGTATTAAAACAGAAATTGATACTGCTATATCAAATGTTATTGGCGAAACCGCTTTTATCGGAGGCAAATATGTCGAGAATTTCGAAAAGAATTTCGCCGCATTATACGGAATCAAACATTGTATTTCGGTTGCCAACGGAACGGACTCTTTGTTTATAATCATGAAAATGCTGGGAATTGGTACTGGCGATGAGGTAATAACTGTCGCTAACAGCTGGATATCAAGCTCAGAAACCATATCGCAAACAGGCGCTGTTCCTGTATTTATAGATATCGACCCAGATTATTATTCAATTAGTGAAAACCTGATAGAAAAGGCCATTAATTCAAAAACAAAAGCCATTATGCCTGTTCATTTACAAGGACAAGTTTGCGAGATGGATGTTATTATGGCTATCGCTAAGAAACATAATTTATACGTTATAGAGGATTGCGCACAATCTCATTTTTCTGAATACAAAGGCAAACGTGCAGGGACAATGGGTATAGCAGCTTCATTTAGCTTTTATCCCGGGAAAAATCTTGGTGCTTATGGTGATGCCGGCTGTATATTGACAAATGATGATGACTTGGCTGTCAAGGTAAAAATGTATGCCCGCCATGGTGCCTTAAAAAAACATCAACACCAGATAGAGGGTGTCAATAGCCGCTTAGATGGAATTCAGGCTGCTATTTTGGATACTAAGTTGCCATTTATATTGAACTGGACTGAGCAAAGAATTAAAAATGCAGCTTTATATTATCAATATCTGAGTGATGTAAAGGATATTGTTTTACCTAAGGTTAGACATGATAGTAAGCACACCTATCATTTATTTGTGATAAGATCAAGTAAGAGAAATGAACTGGCGGCATTCCTGAAAGAGAATGATATTGAAACTGCTGTTCATTATCCTGTGGCTTTACCTAATATGAAAGCATATGAGTATTTGGGATTCAAAAACACTGATTTTCCGATTGCTTCAAAATATCAGGATGAAATTTTATCCATCCCAATGTATCCTGAATTAACTGAGGAGCAAATAAAGTATGTAGCAAGTAAGATAAAAGAGTTTTATGATAATTAGTACTTATTCCATAAACGCTATCGATGGTTAAGAAATTATTTTATCGCTTTTACTCTAATCCTTTTTTTAAAAATGTATCCACCCTGGCATTTGGTACACTTTCCAGCCAGCTAATACTTTTTGCCGTTTCGCCAATATTAACGAGGCTTTTTTCTGCTTCCAATTTTGGCATATTGGCTCTATTTACAAGTATTTCTACAATTGCGGCGATCTTAACCACCGGAAGATATGAATTTGCAGTTGGCTTACCCGAGAAAGATGAAAAAGCTGTAAACGTAGTTGGCTTAATCACGCTTTTATCCTCTATAGCATCATCATTCTATTTAATTGTAATTATCGTTTTTAAGAATACCAGCCTCAACGCCTTGGTGCATAATGAATTTATGCACCTGCCTGTTGCGTACCTGATACCTTTGTTTACTTTTTCGGCCGCAAATTTTTCAGCTCTGCAGTATTGGAATCAACGATCCAAGGCTTACAAGCGTATTGCCTTCTCAAACACTCTCCAGGTAACTGGCGCAACCATCTGCAATATTATTTTCGGTTTAATAGGAATAAAGGAATTCGGTTTGATCTACAGTTTGCTCATAGGTCAGTTATTGGCTATGATACCCGTGTTTTTAACTATCTATAAATCCGGGTTATTAAAAAAGATACGGCTTAAAGAGTTTAAACCCATGGCAAAGGAATATATCAATTTTCCGAAATATATGCTCATCTCGGATTTTTCTTTAGCTACTTCACAACAGATAGTTCCTATTATTTTTTCAATTTTATTTAACTCCGCTACAGTTGGCTTTTTTTCATTGGCCAATCGTATGCTTAAAGTGCCAAGTATTGTTTTAACCTCCTCAATAGGTAACGTTTTTCGAAATGATGCTATAGATGTTATAAGGGCTACGGGCAATTGCAGGCAATTATATCGTTCAACGTTCAAAAAGTTGATATTTCTTTCACTGCCAATCTATGGTTTCCTTGCTATTTTTTCCCCTCAGTTGTTTTCTATATTGTTTGGTAAAAATTGGGTGCAATCTGGCTATTTTGCCCGTATAATATGTATAAGTACCATATTTGATTTCTTGTCATTACCGTTAAACAGTCTATTTTATGTTTTACAAAAACAAAAGTTGTATATGAGGATACAATTCTTAAATGCTGTTTCGGGAATTATATTTATTTACATTGGGCATTGGCTGTTCGGCAGTGCTTATTATTCAATTTTACTTTTTGCAATAAATAATGCCATATTTAGTTTGTTAAACCTGTACATAACATATAATTTTTCAAAACACGATTATGACATCTAAACAATTATGATATACTTCGTTCTGTATGCTGTTTTGTTGGTAGTTGTTGTCCTCCTTTATATAAAAAATGGGGTAAAATTGTCGTTGTTTAATATATACTTCGGTTTATTCCTACTATTTTATGGCCCTGCTTTTTTTATATATAACGACGATAATAATTTATTTGAGAAGGATTATACTATAACAACAGCACAAATGCTGACTACTTTTGTAGTCTGTTTTTTTATTGGGAAATTTATATTTAATAAAAGGCATAGTAAAAAACTGATTGAAAGAACTAATTATGTAAATTGGATAGATAAACTCAAACATGAAAAAATTGCAATTAATTCCGGTTTTTTAAGGGTTCTAGTATTATTTACCACGGTAGTAATTGCTCTTGGATTGTTTCTTTATGGTGGTATCACATCGTTGCTATCTCTAATAAGAAATCCTTTTGCTGACGCTCAGGTCGTTAAAGATTTAAGAGCAGAAGGAGGCGTTTCAGGCTGGATTGCACCTTTATATACTTATACTATTGCAGGCCTTGCAAGATTAATCTCATTTGTTTTTATAGGATGGGCTTTTCAACGAAGGTCATTAATTCTTAAAATACTTGGTCTCGCGTTTGCCTTTTTGTTAGGTGTTGCCTATTTGGCTAATTTAAGCAAGTCGTCATTTATTGTTTATTATACTCAATTACTTTTTTTCCTGCTGCTTTTATTCAACGTCCGAATCAATTTTAAAAAGGTCATCGTTTTACTTTGTTTGATTGTTCCTGTACTTGTATTTATTTATATTGTTGCCACCCAATCAAGCAGTGCTTCACAGGCTTCATCATTAATAGTTAACAGGATTTTTAACGAACCAAATAGAGTATTACAGCTATATCCTGAGTTTTACCCACGTATTTATCCATATGCTAATGGCTTAAATATCCGGGTAATACATGATCTGTTTTCTGATGATAAGTTTATACCTGCAAATATTGCTGTTGCAAGCGGACTTGAAAAGGTTTCATTTAATGCCATGTTTATTGCTGATGCCTATGTGGATTTTTCTTTTTTTGGAATAATATTCCAATCGATTCTTGTAGGGTATTTATTATCTTATTTGGATTTTCTGGTGTTTAGCAGGAATAATTTTTTAATGAAGGCATTATTTGCTTCACTTTTATTTGGGATTTTTGCGCTAATAAACAGCGGATTGATTGCGAGCTTATTTGCTTTCGGACTAATAACTTTACCAATATGGTCTTATTTGTTGGAGAAGAATTCAAAAAGAAGGAGGGCTATTAGCAGAAATGTTTTTCCTACTATAAAAAGTCAGGCGACATAAAAATTTTATTAATTAGATGTGATAATTATCGCATCGAAAACAAGTGTTTAATGGATTTCTTTAGAACTTCAAATTGGAACTGGAAATAATTTATAGATAGAATACGATGAAAATAATATTTTTTACAAGTTATACTAATGATTATCTAAAGTACTTCTACAATAAATATAAGAATATAAACTTTGATGAGTTACCCTATAGCTCACACCTTGATTTAATAATTGATGATTATATGGGCGTGTTGGGATCTAACACACGCCATGCTAAAAAACAGGGTCATGATGCTTCCTTATTGGTTTGTAATGATGAAGCGCTACAAAGAAAATGGGAAAGAGAAAATAATATTGAGTTTTCTGAATCTTCCTGGCAGTTTACTCTTCCATTGGAGCAACTCAAACTAATGAAGCCAGATGTATTTTTAATACCCAGTATGTTTAGTTACTATGGTAATTTTATAAAGGAAGCTCATAAATATTGTAAAAAAATAGCCTCATGGATTGCTTGTCCAATACCAGCAAATTTAAAGTTAAACGATATCGATATAATTTTTAGCTCAACGATGTATTTTGTTGACCTTTTTCGTAGCAAGGGTCTTAAGAGTGAACTTGTAACTGTTGCTTTTGACGGCGATATATTAAAGCACTTAAAACCTGATACAGAAGCAGATATTTCTTTTTCATTCATAGGCTCATTATCGGGTTATCACTCTAAAAGAGATTATTATCTTGATAAATTAATAAAGGAAACTGATATTCAGTTATTCACTAAATTGGGGAAGGGAAGCGTTTTGGAAAGATTAAAAGATATATATCGTTCAGAATGGCCTGGTAACCTTCAGATATATTTGCCCCGGCTGTTTGCCCCTTTAGATCTTGCCAGCCGCAATCATGGGCAGGTATGGGGATTAGACATGCACGATGCAATTAAGCAAAGCAAAATAGTATTTAATGCTCATATTGATATTGCAGGTGAGTATGTAGGAAACATGAGAATGTATGAAGTTACCGGCAACGGATCATTGCTACTGACTGACACAGGGAAAAATATGGAAGAACTTTTTGAACCAGAGGTTGAAGTGGTTACCTATAAATCTCCCGAAGAAGCTATAGAAAAATATAATTATTTAATTAACAACGAAGAGAAAAGGAAACAAATAGCCAAGGCGGGGCAGCTTAAAACATTAAATGTGCACAATATGCAAAATCACGTTAGGAAGATGTTGACGTTTTTAGAAAATTTGCTCATAAGTTAGTTCAAATAATAAAAATCAAAATGTTCAGTTTGCTTAGGAATATTGTTTATGGATCAGGTTTTTTTATAAAAAAAATATTATCCAAAAGACGTGCCACAATCGCGAGTAGTGCTGTTATTTACTGGAGCGCAAAATTTCACAATGCACGTACTAAAGACTGTATTAAAATTGGACCTAATTCACAAATAAGGGGCCATTTTATGGTTTTTGGGCATGGTGGCAACATACAAATTGGTGAAGATTGTTATGTAGGCCATAATACTTATATATGGTCGGCTAAAAATATTGAAATTGGTGATAGGGTATTAATTTCTCATGGTGTTAATATTCATGATAATAATTCTCATCCAACAGATCCAATACTTCGACATGAGCATTTTAAATACATGCTAAAAAATGGTCACCCTACAGAAGGTTTAGATTTAAATGAGAAACAAATTATTATTGAAGACGATGTTTGGATCGGATTTAATTCCATAATATTTAAGGGAGTTAAAATTGGCAGGGGTGCTATTATTGGTGCGGGAAGTGTAGTAACAAAAGATGTTCCACCAAATTGCATTGCGGTAGGGAATCCTGCAAAAGTTATAAAAACAATTACTACTAATAATAAACATGAGTAAATTATTAAACTATATACTGAACAAAATAATAGGTGTGCAAAGAAGGTATAAGCATGCATTGCAAGCAGATTCTTCTGCCCGGTTTCTGCCTAATTTTAAGATAGTTAAAAATCGCATATCGGGAAAACAAAACAATAAAATCCTAATTGGTAAAGAATGTCTTTTAGGGGTTCAAATCATTCTTGAAACACCAGATGCAAAAGTATCAATAGGAGATAGGGTTTACATTGGCAACTCAACAATAATAGCAAAAACATCAATAAGCCTTGGTAATGATATATTGGTTGCCTGGGGAGTCACCTTTTATGACCATGATTCGCACTCTCTTGATGTCTCGGATCGTGATGATGATATTAGACAGACTTACAAGGATTTTATTAATGAGCGTGGTAATTATCTAAAGAATAAAAATCTGGACGTTGTTAATTCAAAACCAATTAGAATATGTGATCATGCATGGATTGGTGTTGACGCCATGATATTAAAAGGGGTAACTGTAGGCGAAGGCGCTATTGTAGGTGCCAGAAGCGTTGTAACAAAAGATGTGCCTCCTTATACAGTAGTAGCAGGCAACCCTGCAAAAGTGGTGAAGCATTTAAATAAGTAACTTAGATTAAAAAATTACCAAATAATTCACAAGTTTAAATTTATATATAATTAAAATACAGCGAAGCAAGTTTAAAGCGACAATCCTATTTTTTCCATTGTGTTTTACTTTTATTTATCCGGAATGTGATAGAGAAAAATAATTGTAATTTTAACTCATCATTATTCATTTTAAGTTGTTAGTATAACAAATGAGATCACAGTAATATTAAAAAAGTAAATAATGCAGAAAGAATTATATACTTCAAAAAACTCTGATTATCTTAAAAACAATAATACCTGGCATGTTGAGGATTCGCCTTGGAAAGCAGAACAAGTTTTTAAAATAATTAGGCGCAATACTATTGAACCTAAAAAAGTAGTAGAAATTGGTTGCGGTGCCGGAGAAATTTTAGTTCAATTGCAGAATTTAATAAAAGATAAAAGTGTCAGTTTCGAGGGGTATGACATTTCACCAGATGCCTATGAGTTATCAAAGCAAAGAGCAAACGAAAAGATTAAATTTTATAAGGAGGATTTATTAGCTAAAGAGAACGCTTTTTTTGATTTATGTTTGGTGATGGATGTTTTTGAGCATGTGGATAACTATATTGATTTCATAAAACAATGTAGTAAGAAAGCGACTTACAAAATTTATCATATTCCATTAGAGTTACACGCAAGTGCGCTTTTGCGAAATAAGCTCATTGAATCCAGAAGAAGTGTTGGACATATACATTTTTTTACTAAAGATACGGCGTTGGCAACTCTTTCAGATACTGGTCAGGCAATTCTTGATTATTTTTACACACCAATATCTTCTGGAATACCTAAAAAAAGTATAAAAACAAAAGTTGCTAACCTTTTTAGAAAAGTATTATTTAAAGTTCAGCCAGATTTCTCTGTCCGTTTAATTGGTGGATATTCTCTGATAGTACTTACCCAGTAAAATGATTTTGAATAGAAAGGCTGATCTCTTATAGATATGAATTTTATTTTTATTGCCCCATTGTCGCCATTTGAATCCCGTCATTTTTTAACCGTCAAAATATTTACTGAATCTTTTAATCCACTTCATATGATAGCTATTGTTATAGCAGTCATATTTGTCATGTACTTTAACACTTAATATATTAAAATAAAAACAGAAAAGATCTGGTTACATTACTAGCCGGACTAAATGAATATTATCTATGAAAAGAATTTTAATTACCGGGGCAACAGGCTTTATAGGTTCAACACTTTTTAATCATTTAAAAAATAAAGGGCATGAATTATTTGTGATAGATAATCTTTCTTTTGGAAACAAGAATTACATCACAATAAATGATGATATGTTTTTTGAAGAAGACATTCGAAACAAGGCAAGCATTGCAAAGATTATTCAAAATGTCCAGCCTCAATGGGTTATTCACCTTGCTGCCATACATTTTATTCCCTATTGTAATCAACATCCATTTGAATCTTCGGAGATTAATATAAATGGGACTAAAAATATACTGGATGCATGTAAAGAGGCAAAAAGTATCGAAAAGGTTTTCTTTGCATCAACAGCTGCGGTATACCCAATACTGAATGATGCATATGTCGAGGAAGGTGCAACCGGGCCATTAGATATATATGGGTTATCAAAGCTTACAGGGGAGTATTTATGCAATGAATTTCATCTAGCTACTGGCATACCAACAGTAATATGCAGATTCTTTAACGCTTTTGGGCCAAATGAAACCAACCCTCACCTTATACCTGCTATACAGGATCAATTAAATAGTGGTATACGGACTATTAAATTGGGCAACCTTGAGCCAAAAAGAGATTTTATTCATACCACAGATATGTCTGCCGCAGTAGATATGCTGATGAATAAATTTGATAAAGGCATAGATGTTTTTAATTTAGGCAGGGGAATAGAATATTCTGTTGTCGAAATTGTTGACGCGTTTAGCAGGCAGTTAAATGAAGAAATTATAATTGAAGTAGATCCTTTAAGAGTGAGAAAAACTGAACGTATGCATTTATTAGCAGATATTTCTAAGTTAAAAAACTTCACAGGATGGGAGCCTAAAGTGAGCATAGACGAGGGTATTAAAACCCTGATAGGACAACAGTTAGATTTTAAAATGAGTGTGTAATTAATATTTGAGTTTACCTTCAAATACTAAATTTAAAATAAATAAAGCGCCAGGTTGTAACTGGCTGCTTATAATAAGACGCAGCAAAATAACATGAGAAAGAAGATAGGGATTTTATTAGTTAATGATGATGTTGGAGTAGCTTACTACCTGGCGAGCATAGTAAAAAGCCTGGGCTATTTAAGTGATGAAGAGCAACCTGAAATATTGCTGCTATATGCTGAAAATTGTAAAAAGTATCTGGATTTTTATAAGTATAAACATTTAACCATCACAGAAATTAATTATAATAAAAACAAAAAATTAAAATACCTGGCCTCAATTATTTTAAGGAAAAATATCCTGGTACAGCCCATCGTAAAACAATATAATCTTGATGGACTTTTTCCGGTAATGGATCTACCGGTGAGGTCGGAATTTAAGAACTGCACAATAGCGTCCTGGATACCTGATTTTCAGCATAAGTTTTATCCTGGGTTTTTTTCGAAGAGGAATTTGTTATTGCGTGAAACAAGGTTTAAACAAATTATTAATAATTGCGACGTGATTGTGCTGTCAAGCAATGATGCTTACAGCCACTATAAGAAATTTTATAATTTAAAGCAGGGCAAAACCAAGACACAGGTTATGCCATTTGTATCAATGATACAGGATTTTCCACTAACAGATTATTCAAAGCTTGTGGATAAATATTCAATTTCGACCCCTTATTTTTTGGTCTCCAACCAGTTTTATGCTCATAAAAACCATATGGCTGTTTTGGAAGCAATTAAGGTGTTGAAAAAATCTAAAATAAACTTTACAGTATATCTTACAGGTAAAACGGAAGATTACAGGGACCCGGCATTTTTTGGAACACTGACAAGCTTTATTGAAGATAATGATTTGAAAAATGAGGCAAAGATATTGGGATTGATACCAAGGGAAGATCAATTGGGATTACTTAGAGGCTGCCTAGCAATTATACAACCCAGTAAATTTGAAGGATGGAGTACAATTATTGAAGATGCAAAAACGCTTCAAAAACAGGTGATTTGCTCAAACATTGATGTACACGTTGAACAAATGGGAGAAAAAGCATTTTATTTCAGCCCGGATTCAATTGATGAATTATCAAAAATCATGAACTCATTTTTATTGAACGGGGATAATATCGCTAAACCTGTATTTGATAATTATGAGCAAAGAATACAAGACTTTGCCCATAATTTTTTGAAAGTATTTCAATCGTAATGATGCCAAATATAGTGGGGCTCTGCAGGAGTGTAACTTGTTAGTAATACGATCTGTGAACGACAACTAAAGCTGGACGCGAGTCTGGCTTTTTTTATAATAGTTAGATCTCAAAGATGGCCGGAAACTCTTTTTCTCCTTTGCTTATTAATTTCTTCTGACAAAAAAGAAAATTGAAATCTATTTCAATTTTCTTTTTTGTATCCATTTGAATTACAATTAGTTACGTGTTGGCGCCAACTGCTTTTGGTTATTATGTCTTGCTATTGATACTTGTTATTACTTACTTTATTTCCACCATTCTCATCTGCTTTATCCAAACTAATACTGTTCTTCGGGTCTGAAGATCCTGTTATAGTGTTGTTATGTATTGATATTTTATTCAGTTTGTTGCCCGAATAGTTTGTTTTTGGGTCTGGGTCTTCCCCCGTAAATCTTATTGTTTTTACTTTTGAACCATCTATTTTGTTATCTGAAATTTCAACCCCTTGTCCCGTTGACAAATTCTGATACTCTGTAAATCCATTTTTTATCTGCGCTGCATAATTAGCGCGGCTTGTATTCCCAAATAATCCTTTAATTCCGTATACAGTGACATTTTTAATAGTATTCATTTTAACAACGTTAAAAGCTGTATTGATAAGATAAATACCGGATTCTCCTACTCCGTCAATTACGTTGTTGGTTATACTTGAATTGTAAGCCATAGAACAGGCGATTCCGTATCGGTGCGAATCCGTTATTATATTACTGTCAACAGTACAATGGGTGGATCCATTTAAAGCAATTGCACCACTTGGTAAGGTTTCACTGTTATTTGTATTTACCAGACAATGAGTTACTTTATTTCCTTTCACAGTAGAGTAACTGCTGGTCATCAAATATATTCCCATTCCGTAAGGAGAGGAGGGAACGCCAGCTGGAGTGCCTATATTTTGTACAGTATTATAGGATACATTGTTATTGGTAAGTGTTCCGGCTTCATTACTTGACTCATATAGCACAATGCCATATCTGAGGCAATTTTTCACAGTATTTCCGGTTACAGTGTTGCCCTTTCCATGAGTAATCATTGCTATTCCGTGTGCTATGGTTTCATTTCCATCAACAGAATTATTTGCTATAATATTGTTGGTGTGGAAATATCCTGTTCCGGAATAGCCTACCATAATGCCTGCCGCATCTTGCACAATAGTTCTGCTAAATGCAGGCTCTCTAATAAAATTACCTTTTACTAAACATTGATTACATCCGCTCGGCCCTTTATTTATGAGGAATATACTTACGCCGCTAATCTTGTCGAAAGTGGAGTTTAATACCTTACAATTGGAAACTCCCGTTAGCATTACTCCATACCCTTTCCTAAGCTCTTTGGATGATTGGCCATTTCCTTGAAAAAAACCACCTATAACCTGGCAATTATTGTTTCTTAATATTATGCCCCCATTAGCACCATCCTGAATTATCAATTTTGCATTTTTATCAAACACAAAAATAGTTCCATCATGATTGGTGGCCAAAGCCTGGGATATAAGGTAACTCCCGGCTGTAAAATGGATCTTGGCCGGACCCGTCGTTTGGTTTAATGCCTTTGTAATAGCTGCATAATCATCCTGGGTTCCGTTTCCAACTGCCCCTGCACTTTTTACGTTGATAGTTACAGTATCTGAATTTAAAAAGATAGAAGGGCTTTTTATGAAATGAGTATTCGCATTGGCATAACATGTCTGTACAAGTATACTTAACACTGTCAGAATGGGGAATGATTTAATTTTCATTAATTTGGTGTTTTACTTGGTTTAAATAATGGCAATATTACCTTTGTTTATTTTAATCTGGCTAAGAACCAGAGATATTTTATCTTTGGCCGCATAAAAGAGAAACAAAAGAGTTTAGCCATAAAGTTTAATGTTCATAATATTGTTTGATGAACGATTAAAAGCATTAGATGTTTTATGCTTAGCATTAGATTTTAATTAGAATTGCAACTAAACATCATTATACAAGGAAGTAAAAATTACAAGTTAAACACCTGGGAATTCAATACTTTAATTTGCTGACTCAATTATACAATAAGGATAATTTAATACCCTTGATCTATTTAATTTTATGATTAATAGCGCGTCGCTAAAGGTTTCTATAATTACCGTATGCTACAACAGCGAAAAAACTATAGAAACCACCATCCAATCTGTTATCTCACAAGATTACGCAAATATCGAATATATCATTGTAGACGGAAAGTCAACCGATCATACGATGGAAGTGGTTGATAGATACAAAAAAAATATTGATAAAAGTGCCTCGGAACCTGATCGGGGTATATATGATGCAATGAATAAAGGTATAAAAATGGCCGATGGGGATATAATTGGTATTCTTAATTCTGACGACATCTTTGTCTCAAATACTATTATATCTGAAATTGTAAAGGCATTTGAAAAGAATACTGAAATCGCTGCAGTCTACGGGAATATCGATTTCTTTAAAGATGAACTAACAAAGAAAGTGGTGCGCACATGGATAACCAAACCTTATTACCCTAAATTTTTTGATGATGGAGAAGTACCACCGCACCCATCGTTATTTGTAAGAAAGTCAGTTTATGATAAGATTGGAACTTATTTCCCTGATTTTAAAATATCGTCTGATTATGAGTTTATGTTTCGCGCATTCAAAGTACATAACTATAAACCGTACTATCTTGATAGATTTATTGTTAATATGAAAATAGGCGGTGAAAGCACTAAGAGTTTTAAAAATATTTTGATCGGTAATAGGGAGGTAAGGATCGCCTGGAAAATGAATAATATGAGACCTTCATTGTGGTTTTGGGTGCTTCGTGTATATAAAAAGATCCGTCAATTTGGAAAACAGTAAATTACCTATGGATAGTAAGATTCTAATAACTGGGGCATCCGGATTTTTAGGTAAAATAATTTCAAATAAATTAGTTGAGTCGGGTTATCAATTATTAACTCTTGGGAAACAAAAGGGCAACGACTTTCAGATTGACCTCACCAATAAAAGTTTTCAAATGCCCGCTTTAGCAAAGGCCAGCATAGTTATCCATGCAGCGGGCAAGGCGCATTCTGTACCTAAAACACAAAGTGAAACAGAAGAATTCTTTGAGGTTAATTTTGAGGGCACCAAAAATTTATGCAACTCGATCACATCGGCGCAATGCATGCCTGAATCTTTTATCTTTATAAGTACTGTTGCAGTGTATGGTGTAGATAGTGGTGAATTTATTGACGAAAATCATGTACTCAATGGCAGCACACCTTACGCCCAATCAAAAATTTTAGCGGAAAAGTGGTTACAGCAATGGGCTGCAGAAAACAACGTAATGTTATCTATTTTAAGATTGCCTTTAGTTGCGGGGCATACTCCTCCCGGGAATTTGGGGGCAATGATAAATGGTATCCGAAATGGCAAGTACTTGAGTATTGGTAATGCCTCAGCAAAAAAAAGCATGGTTTGGGCTGAAGACATAGCATCTATTATATCTCAATTAGCCGAAAAGGGTGGTACTTATAATTTAACAGATGGTTATCATCCAAGTTTTGGCGAATTGGAATTAAAAATAGCAATAGCAATGGATAAAAAGTCTCCGATAAAGATCCCGATGATAGTTGCAAGATGGATTGCATTTTTAGGGGATTTTTTAGGAAACAAGTCGCCAATTAATTCTGATAAATTAAAAAAAATCACCTCCACATTAACATTTGATGATACTAAAGCGCGCAACATTTTAAACTGGCGCCCAACCCCGGTGTTGGATAAAATATCTGATATAATATGATCTACTTAATTATTGCTATTCTATTTTTAGGGGTTGAGTTGCTTTATTTCCGTATAGCCGATCGTTACAATATTATAGATCACCCGAACGAAAGAAGTTCGCATAATGATATCACTATAAGAGGAGGGGGCGTAATATTTCTTTTTGCCGCCCTTATTGTAGCAATTATGCATCCCGATTATTGGTTGCCCGTATCGGGTATTTTAATTATTGGCGCAATAAGTTTCATGGATGATAGGCTTACGCTTTCGAGCAGAATAAGATTATTATTCCATTTGATAGCAGTAACCATTATGTTTTTTTATCTACACATTTTTCACGTTGAGCCATTTTACGTGTGTTTGCTGCTTTATATAATGGTAATTGGCGTTATCAATATGTATAATTTTATGGATGGCATTAATGGCATTACAGGGTTGTATAGCTTAGTAATACTCGGAGGACTCCAATATGTTAATTTGCGCCAGGTAGCTTTTGTACAAACTGATATGATTTGGTTGCCAATTCTGGCCTGTATAATATTCCTTTATTTTAATTTTCGGAAAAAAGCAAAATGTTTTGCGGGCGACGTTGGAAGCGTAACTATTGCATTCTGGATCATTATGCTATTAGTTCAGCTAATATTACTTACCCACAATTGGGCATATATACTTTTTCTTGTTGTTTATGGCATTGATTCTGTTCTAACGATTACTCATCGTTTGCTGCTTAAACAAAATATATTCAAAGCGCACCGGTTGCATTTTTATCAAATACTGGCAAACGAGAGAAAAATGCCTCATTTATGGGTGGCTTTGGGTTATGCGTTGCTTCAGGGGCTAATAATCTTGTTGATTATAAGTTATCAACAAGTGACGACGTTTGCGTGGTTTATAATCATTATTATTCCATTAGTGGCTGTTTATATATTGATGAAAATGGTAGTAACTAAAAGAAAAGCTGATTGAAATAATGGAGTCTGTAGTTAAGCATGACACTATTTTTAAAAATCAGGAGATTTCTTAAGAATTAATATTTTGCTTGCGGATATTATAAATTAATGTTATGGATACAATATTAATTGTAACGAAATCAATCTATTATAAATTTAATTAAAAAAATCAAAACCTTTTAATTAATTATAATGTTAAAACCTTTGAAATTATTAAATGTGCGAAAGCGGCGCTACTTATTTAAGAAGAATATAAACAATAAGTGAATGGAAGCCGTTAAAGGAGATATGATTTTGGAAATGGCCTTTTTTTAACGTATTACAGGCTCATAATTTATTTTATTCTTGTTTATTAAAAAAATATTAACTTTACTAACATCATCTACTAACACTATTTTATGAAAAAATACCTACTATTTACCAGGGTTGTTCCAAGATGGTTGATAATGCTCGTTGACCTTTTTATAGTAACATGGTCATTTTCTACTTCATATTTTATTGTTCAACGCTTTGAATTTGTGAATATCCTTCGCGGGTATTTTTTCATTTATACTGGTTTATATTGTGTAATCGCAGCGGTGGTAATGTATACGATGCGCATTCATACTGGCCTTATCAGGTACTCAAATACACGTGATGTATTGCGCATTTTTAGTTCTGTGTTTTTAAGCAGTATGTTTTATCTATTGTTTGTAAATATTTGGGTTATACCTGTTCTGCATGTCAATTCAGTTACCATTAACCTGGTATTGCTGGTTAATTTTTCAGTATCAAGCACTTTGCTGATATTATTGCGTACCACTGTAAAGAGTGCCTTTTTCTATATAAATAATAACTCTACCGCCCAAAAAACGGTTGTTCTGATATACGGATCAGATAATAACGCGGTGCTGGTTAAACAAGCCCTTGAGGCCAGTGCCAAAACTAATTTTGCTGTAGTTGGTTTTGTGGATGATGACTGTAAAAAAATAGATAAGGAGATTCAACAGGTAAGGGTGTATCATATTGATAAGCTAGCCAAATTAAAAGAAATGCACGATGTAGATAAGCTTATCATCATGAATCATAATCTTGATGAGCAAGCTAAAAAACTCGCTCTCGAAAAATGCCTTGCTTTGGGGATACAGGTACTTACAGTTCCCCCTTCAGACCAATGGATATATGGCAGACTTAATCTACAGCAAATAAAAGATCTTAAAATTGAAGATTTGCTACAACGCAAACCTATCAGAATAGATAATACAAGCATTTCTGAGGATATTCAGGGTAAACGAGTACTTGTTACAGGTGCGGCAGGTTCTATCGGATCAGAGATCGTTCACCAGGTGCTTAGCTACAAACCGGCTATGGTTATTTTATGCGACCAGGCAGAGTCTCCATTGCATGATATGAAACTGGAAGTAGAAGAGAAATTTCCGGATGTTCCCACCAAAATATTTATTGCCGATGTAAGAAATCATCAGCGGATGCATAAATTGTTTTCTGATTATCGCCCCGAAGTGGTGTATCACGCCGCAGCTTATAAACATGTGCCCATGATGGAGGAAAATCCTTCAGAAGCGGTATTGACTAATGTGCTGGGCACTAAGCACGTTGCAGATCTTTCTGTTGCATTTGGAACAGGTAAATTTGTAATGATTTCAACTGATAAAGCAGTTAACCCATCAAATGTAATGGGTACCACTAAGCGAATAGCGGAAATATATATTCAATCATTAAAAGATAGTCCGCTTAATAAAAGTAATGGACTGCCTTGCACACGCTTTGTTACCACACGCTTTGGTAATGTTTTAGGTTCAAATGGTTCAGTTATACCCCGTTTTAGGGCCCAGATCCAAAAAGGCGGCCCCATTACAGTTACTCATCCTGATATTACCCGTTATTTCATGACTATACCCGAAGCTGTACAATTGGTGCTTGAAGCAGGCACCATGGGCACAGGCGGAGAAATATTCATCTTTGATATGGGCGAACCGGTAAGAATTACTGACCTTGCTTTGAAAATGATAAAATTAGCAGGTTTGCAACCTGAAAAAGATATTAAAATTATTTACACAGGACTAAGGCCAGGCGAAAAGCTATATGAAGAATTACTGAACCAGGGTGAGCACACTATGCATACCCATCATCCTAAAATTAAAATAGCACAGGTAATAACCTATCCTTACAAGGAAGTTAGTGCCAGTATTGATGAACTGCTGATTTTAAACCGCCAGCATGACGATGTGGCTCTGGTTAATAAAATGAAGGAGATTGTACCTGAATTTATTAGTAAAAACTCTCACTTTGAGTTCCTTGATGCTATTGGCGGTGACGGAGAAGAGGTGGAATTGTTGGTTAACTAGTAAAAGTTTATCCTTTTTCTAATAAAAAAGCGGTTTTCATTAAATGATAGCCGTTTTTTTATTGAATTAGTAATCTGTTTTCGATTCGGAGATTTCCCAGAGTTTAAAAGCCGGCAGCGCTTCATCAGGCAATAACTGCACTATCTGTAATTTACGCTGATGAATGGGGCGTTCCAATTCCTGGTAAATAAAGTGATCATCAAATCCAATAGCTGCGGCATCAGTTTTTGTATTACCATAATATATGGTATCGATATGAGCCCAGTAAATAGCCCCAAGGCACATGGGGCAAGGCTCGCAGCTGGTATAAATTACACATCCTTGTAAATCGTAAGTTCCTAATTCCTGGCAGGCAAGTCTTATAACAGAAATTTCGGCATGGGCTGTCGGGTCATTCTGCGTAACTACCTTGTTAGCACTACGTGCTACCACCATTCCATCTTTAGCAATCACAGCGCCAAACGGTCCGCCCGTACCTTGCTTTACATTATGTTCAGATAACTCAATGGCCATCCGCATAAATTTCTCGTGTTCCTGCATTTCCATATCTCTCTAAATTAAAAACCCCGGCTTTCAAAAACCAGGGTTTGTTTATATTAATTACAGAAAACTGTAATTAATAATTATTTCTTCTCTTTTGCGTAGGCGTCGTTAAGTTTTTTTATTACATCTGCCGTAACATCCGCACTTGGATCAGCATATAATAGGGTGGTATTACCTGTTTGAAACGTGAAAACCATTTTATACCCATTATCTTTTGCATATTGTTTGGTGAAATTGTAAATTCTTTCATATAATTTTTGGGTTTCACCCGCCTGATCATTTTGGAATTGAGCAGAAGCATTTTGCTCGTAGGTTTGCAGTTCCTGTCCTTCGCGTTGCAAACGTTGCTCATTTGTAGAACGTTGATCAGCACTTAAAGTATTGGCACCCTTTTGATATTCAGCAACTTCACGTTGAAAAGCCTGTTTACGCCCACCTACATCATTCTGTGCGGTTTTGCCTTTATCTTCCAGGCGTTTGCGCATGTCTTTTGCATATTCATATTTAGTTGTTAATGAATCCTGATTGATATATACCATCCCGCCAGTGGTCGCGCTGGTGGGGGTTGCTACCTTGTCGGCGGTTTTATTTTGATTACATGCTGCTATGCTACCGGCAACAAGTAAGCCTATAGTTAATTTGGTTAGAAAATAAGCCTTAGTTTTCATTTGTGCTAAATTAAAAAATTTTGACAAAGATAAACTTTCGCTACAAGTATCCTAATGCTCAGATATGTAAATATGCGGATGTACTAAATAATTGAATTCGGGAGTGTTTTTATTTAATTCTGCCCGGTATCCGGTTTGGAAAAAATGGCACATAATTCAAAAACTGGAAAGTAAAATGGCTTTCATCTAACCGCATTTGCACATCTTCATATTTACGTCTTCACACATCCGGAAATGCACATCTATTTATTCACAAAATGATTGATATCTGCCGCAAAATGCGTACTTTTGAAGGTTGTTGTTCCACACAAATATGAGCGAAGAAAATAAAGACAAATCCAATTATTCAGCAGATAACATACAGGTTTTAGAAGGTTTAGAAGCGGTGCGCAAGCGCCCTTCCATGTATATTGGCGACACTGGTACAAAAGGCTTACACCACTTGGTATATGAAGTTGTTGATAACTCAATAGACGAGGCGCTGGCCGGTTACTGTGATAATATTAAAGTAACCATCCTAAAGGATAACGGAATTAAGGTTGAAGATAATGGCCGCGGTATTCCTACAGGTATTACTACCAAAGAAAAAATATCGGCATTAGAGATTGTAATGACCGTATTGCACGCCGGTGGTAAGTTTGATAAGGATACCTATAAAGTATCCGGTGGTTTACACGGTGTAGGTGTAAGTTGCGTTAATGCACTATCGATCCATTTGACTGCTTTAGTTTACAGAGAAGGTAAAATTTGGACTCAGGAGTATGAAAAAGGCAAACCATTATTTGGTGTAAAAACTATAGGTGATACAGACAAAAGAGGTACCACCGTGATTTTTAAACCAGATTCTGAAATTTTTACCTTAACTACCGAATATAAATATGATACGCTGGCAGGCCGTTTGCGCGAACTTGCTTATCTAAACAAGGGGATACGTTTGTCGTTATCTGATGAGCGTTACCCAAATGAGGATGGATCTTATCCTGTAGAAGATTTTTATTCGGAAGGCGGACTGCGCGAGTTTGTGAAATATCTTGACGGGACCAGGGCGTCCATTATACCTGAGCCGATATATATTGATGGCAATAAACAGGGAATCCCGGTTGAACTTGCTTTGCAATACAATGATACCTACACAGAGAATGTACATTCTTATGTAAACAATATTAATACGATTGAAGGCGGTACGCACGTTGCGGGTTTCCGCAGAGGGCTTACCCGTACTTTGAAAGCTTATGCCGATAAATCAGGGCTGCTTAAAAACATGAAGATCGAGATCACGGGTGATGATTTTCGTGAAGGGCTAACCGCAGTGATTTCGGTAAAAGTAGCTGAGCCCCAGTTTGAGGGGCAAACTAAAACCAAGTTAGGTAATAACGAGGTAATGGGTGCAGTGGATATGGCAGTAGGCGAAATATTAGGCAATTATTTGGAAGAGAACCCACGTGAGGCCAGGATGATTGTTAATAAAGTGATTCTTGCCGCTACAGCCCGCGCTGCGGCCCGTAAGGCTCGCGAAATGGTTCAGCGTAAGAATGTAATGGGCGGGTCCGGACTGCCGGGTAAACTGGCCGATTGTGCCAATAGCGACCCGTCGCTTTGCGAATTGTTTCTTGTGGAAGGGGACTCGGCGGGTGGTACTGCCAAACAGGGGCGTAACCGCGAGTATCAGGCCATTTTACCGTTAAGGGGTAAGATACTTAACGTGGAAAAAGCGATGGAGCATAAGATTTATGAGAACGAGGAAATAAAGAATATGTTTACTGCTCTTGGGGTAAGCATAGGTACAGCAGAGGATGATAAAGAACTTAACATAACGAAACTGCGTTACCATAAGATAGTGATCATGACCGATGCTGACGTTGATGGATCGCACATCACAACACTTATTCTTACCTTCTTCTTCCGTTATATGAAGGAACTGGTTGAATTTGGATATGTGTACATTGCTACACCGCCGTTATATCAGGTAAAAAAGGGTAAAGAAATGGAATACTGCTGGAATGATGTACAGCGTGATGCAGCCATACAGCGCCTAAAAGGAGCAGGTAAGGAAGACAGTGTGCACGTACAACGTTATAAAGGTTTGGGCGAGATGAATGCAGATCAATTATGGGATACTACCATGAATCCTGCAACCCGCACCTTACGCAAGGCAGGTATTGAAAATGCAGCAGAATGTGACCATACTTTCTCAATGCTGATGGGCGATGAAGTTGCACCTCGAAGAGAATTTATTGAAAAGAATGCCAAGTACGCAAGAATAGATATTTAATTCCAGCTCCTAAATTGGGAGAGATAAACGATAATATGGCCCTGCTTTATTGAGCAGGGCTTTTTTTATGAAACTTTAAATTTATATACATGATTTTGTTATGTATATAATAAACAATATATCTGTTTTAAGAGTTCAAATCCACTGCTTAAAGGCACATTGCAAACCATTATTTAAAAGCTGTTAAAGGATAATACCTTAAACACTAAAAATTTCTATCCGATTTTATATGGTTTTTTTTCCTTTTTTATTATTTACAGACTAAGCAGTATCCGATGTGAAGACGGGAGTTTAGAATTGCCAATTAGATTGGTGTATTTATAATAATGGATTAAAAAGGGTAAGTTGCTGCTCTCCGTAATCAATAACTGCTTTGTACTTCATCAATATATCGCCACCAAGTACACCCAGCACTTCCGGGTGATTCAATTGCCGGTAGGCAATATTAATACTGGAAAGATCCAAAACTGCTACTTCAAATTGCTGTATTAGTAAATCCCCCAAATGCATATCATTGATCATTGCCGTTGAAGAGGCCATGCTGTTGGTACCCAAACCTGTTGACAGCCTGTCGCTTGATTTTATCAGTGCATTATCACCTGCCTGTAAAAGCATGGTTTGGTCAAATGCTGTTTTTGAAGCTCCCGTATCCAGCACCAACGTAAAAGGCATACCAAAAATAGTAATATCTACCAAAGGATGAAACCCGTCCTCGTGAAGGTCGATAATTTGGAGGGGTATGGTTATTCTCATAAAGCAATAATACGTTTAATAACTATTCAATAATCAATAATTAAAACGGATATCCTATTGCCAGGTTAAATACTGAATTCCTAAAACTTATCTGGTTAAACACGTTACGCTGACCCGCAGGTAAAGACGGATCAATTAATGGGAAACCTAAATCCGTGCGCAATATCAATACCGAAAAGTTGAAACGTAAGCCGAAACCAGCATCTAAAGCCATCTGGTTTATAAAGTTTTTACCAAACGCCGCGCCTGGAAGATCATTATGGGGTTTCATTAACCATATATTCCCGGCATCGGCAAACAAAGCACCTTCAACTATGCTAAACAGTTTTGGCCGGTACTCTACATTTGCTTCAATTTTTATATCACCTGATTCATCAGGTAAAAATTGGGTTTTATTAGCCGCTAAAACGCGATAATCATATGATCCCGGGCCTAAAGTGCGTGCCTGGAAGCCCCTCAAACTATTGGGGCCACCTATAAAAAATTGCTGTGTATATGGCAGTATGGTTGAATTGCCGTAAGGCACACCTACATCAACCATAAAACGAGTGGCCAGTTTACTACCTGGACTCAACTTGTGAAAGTACCTGATTTCATTTTCAAGCTTTAAGTATTGATTAAACGGTGTCCCAAATACTTTGCCTACCTTTCCGCTTAAAGTATCGGCACCGGTAACTATCCCATAAATATTAGCCGATGAGCTAACTTTACCCATATAATAGAAGCTATTGGTCCTGAAATCCTCGGTAGTATTATCATAAACAAAGCTATAACTTGGGCCAAAGGTAAGCTGGTTGTCAATAACGTGCTTAAGGGTAGGGTTACCGCTATTGGCAATACTGTCTCTGTACCTCTGAGTAACTTTGCCTGCATTAACATAGGTGAAATCCAGTAGGTCGAGGGTGTTTTGCCTGTGCAGGCGGGGCTTCCACTGGTATCCCCACGACACATTGTATGAGTTTAAGGTGTACAACTGGTTGCGGTCAATTAGCGTATACCCGGTTGTTAAAATAGTGTGTGGAATAAAGGCGTTGTCGGTTTTAAAATCAAACGGGCTTATAAACCGCGGCCATGATAGCGATGGCTGAACACCAAATTGATAAACATTTAAACCATTGTTCAAACTGCCAAATTGCTTATCAGTGCTTACAAAAAAATTGAGCGTAAAAAGTTCAGCGCCTTTAAAAGTATTCTTATTCCTGAAAGTTAAATTAAACTGGGTACCGCTGTAATTTGCAGATGTTTGCCGACCAATTATTTCTGCAGTTAATGATTTTCGCTTAGCCTGCGTTAAAAAATAATAAACATCCAAAAAGGCCGAATCCGGAGTAACATCCTCAAACCTGTTTTTCACATAGGTAAACGGCCCCAATTCAATAAACCGATTTAGTGAATTATTATGTTCGGTACGGTTGTAAATATCGCCGGGATGTAGCAATACGGTGTTTTTAAATACATAGGGTGTTACTGTCTTTTTGCCGCCAATTACATTATACCAGCGGTATTTTACGGCCGAATCTAATTTTAAGGATGTATCTTTTAATGTATAATGTGGATAAACATAAATATTTCTGATCTTATAGATCCAGGTTGCTTCGTCTGGTGTGGTTTCCTTTACCTTCACAAACATATCCACCTGATGGTTACCCGAGCTTGAACTGTCGTACTTCATGATCAGATCTTCCGGAGCGAAATAGTAAAAGCCCTTTTCTTTTAGTTTGGCATCAATTCTTATACGTTCGCTCTTAATAATATCCAAGTTATATTTATCTCCAACCTTAAGATAACTTTCTTTAGCTGTACCGGCAACTGCTGTATCCAAATCACTTTTATCCTGGGGGAATTCTATTTTGCGATAATGATATGCCGGCCCGATTTGTGCAGTATACACAGCTTTAGCAGTCTTGTTTTTACTGATAGTGTCTCCGCTTACCTGGGCAATAAAATACCCTTCGTTTTGCAGTCTGTTTTGTAATATATTGCTATTCTTAAGCAAATCAACTGAACTTACCAAAACAGGCGGCTCGCCTAAGTGGGTGTTGATATAATGCCTTAGCCCTCTTACTTTATTGGTTTTGGTTTTTTCATAAATGTACAATTTGTACCTCAAGCCTAATATGCTGCCGTTAGGCTTTGGCCTCAATAAACTTCCCAGTTCCGTACTAAGTGCCTTGGCATCACTCTTTTTTATAACTTTATCGTCAATTTTTACCTGCCCGCCAGTATACAGCTTTTGCCCTGGCGGCAAAAATTTTGTCGTACTGCAAGCGCTTATAAAAAAAACTATTGAAACAAATAAGTACCTAAGTTTGGCCATGGGTTAGTTTGATGTTTGTTTGTTTTGCGGCGGTTGCTCTGCCGGTTGGGTCTCCGTTACTTCGGTATCATGCTGTTTATCCGCTTTCTTTTGTTCCTTTTTCTTTTGTTTCTGCTCTTCATTATATTTCTTTCTCATTTCTTTTTCTTCCTTTGTTCTTTTAGCGAACAACTCTTTAAAACGGTTATACTGATAAGTTAAGGAGAAAGCTAATCCTGTTTCAACAACCTGACCCTCAACAACAATAAACTCATCCTTGCGGTAAGCGCGTATCAGGTAGCGGCCGTCCTCTGTCAGTTTATAATTTACTGATAGATCACCTGCTATATCCGTTGTTTTTTGCCCCGGCTGATTTTGGCCCTCCAGGTTAAAATTATTACCTATAGTTACGGTGATACGGTCATTTAAAAATTGCTTGGATAGCCCTACGTTTAAGTCGGTGCGATTTTGTTCAACACCCGTAGAATAATCAGCGCCTGATGTAAGCCCAAAGCTCAGCTGTACCCCTCCAATGAGGTTCCCGGCCAGTTTGTTTAACTGGTCAGACAGTAAGCTGCTTACACTGTTGCGTATAGCGCCGTTAATCCCTGCATTGCCACCCTGGCTTTGTAATGGATTATCGCCTATAAAATGCCCTAATACCAATACCCCCAAAACTTGCTTATTCATTTCATTCGGGTCCTGGCGTACTTGTGATAGTCTGTCGTTCACTGTGCTTACCACGTCCGGGGATACGGTGTAGCTGCTATCTGGCAATACTATGTCAAAGCTGATGTCTGGTTTAAGCAGTTGGTTTTTTAGATTAAGGTCAACATTGAACGGTAGTTTTTGCTTATACTGGGTTGCATTTTGCGATGTATTATCACCACCTAATTGCTGTTGTACCAAATCAATAGGAGGCACATTGGCTATATAGATTGCGGTAAGGTTAATATTAGCGCTTGTTGGGTCGCCGGTCCAGGTTATTGTACTGCCTTTTTTAAAGTTGAATTTCCGTTTTACAGTAGCGTACGCCAGGTTATATGAACCACTTTCAACAATATATGTACCGGTTAAATTTGTTTTCCCACTGGCGTCGATACCGCCGTTTAAATGTGCTTCTCCGCTAAGGTGCACCACATCGCCATTGGCTTGATCAATCACAATGGTGAATTTTGCCGCTTTGCTGATATTTACTGTAGCGGTCACATCTAAACCTTTCAAACCAGTCTTTTTCAGCGAATCGAGTTGTTTTGCTAATAATATTGAATCTGTTTTAGGAGCGTTCTCATTAATTACTTCAACTACTCCCTTACGGTCTTCAACGCCCGGATCATCCTCCGGTAAAACAATCGTCAAGTCAGTTTTATCGTTAACTGTAAGATTGGCATCTACTACGGGAGTATTCATATTGCCTCTGATTTTTATATCACTGTTGAGGTATAATTTTCCGTAGTATAGCTTATTATCATTCTGTGTTGAATTGATCACCCTGAAGTTGTCGGTTTTTATATCAACGCCAAACTTGTAATCCGTATAGTTATTGGTATAAACTGTTCCTGAAACCACAGCTTTATTACCGGTTGAATCCACCAAAGTAAAATCATTAAAGCGTATACCATCGTTATTAAAAGTGATACTTTCCTTTGGCATAGTGAAATAAGAATTGAGCATGGAAACATTAAAACCAACTTTATTAAAATTCACATCACCCCTTATTGAAGGCGCACTTGTTGTACCAGAGATTTTTAACTGGCCTGTAATATCGCCACTTGCTTCCCTAATACTTCCGAAACTGAAGCCCTCTACGCTCTTTACATTCAATTTAACTAGGTTAAGGTTAAGATCAAAGCGACTTTGTGGGGCGGTGTAATACGTGCCATCCATGTCAACCTGGTTGCCTTTGCCTGTTATATTCACATTGGCAGCGTAGGTGTTTTCGGTTTGATTATTTACTTTTAGTGCTATATTGCCAACAGTATCACCTTTAAAACTAAAATCACTGATGTTTAATGCCGAGGTAAATTGTGGTGATTTTTGAAAATTACCTATTTGTGCATTGCCATTTATTACACCTCCTATCTGTAAGGAATCTTGCTCTGCAGCCCTTGTCAATGTTTCAATGTGAAAGTTCCTGAAGTCGACTGTAATAGGCGAATTCATTTCTTGCGAGGTACTGTTGATACTTAATACCTGGTTATTGTTGGTGATGATAAAATCACGTGCCAATATGCCTTTACTGCCAAATTGAAGAGCATTATTGTTGTTAACCGCCCATGCTGTATAATCAAGCAGTAGCCCGTTTTGCAGAAAGCTGAACTGGTATTCATCCGGCAAAATACTAAATACGCCTGCCACACGGTATCGCTCTTTTTTAGCAGCATCCCGAACTTGTAAACTAATATTGAGCTTATCATCCTGTGCATTACCCGTTATGCTGGTATAAAGTAAGTTAAGGGAGGAAGATGCCTTTATTTGATCGACAGTTAAATTGTAATCCAATTCATCATTGTTTGTTTTTATGGCCAGGTTTGCATTGCTAACCACAGTGGTGCCATAAACTATTTTTGGTATGGAGCCACCAACCACCAGGTCGCCAGTTTGGCTGTTAAACCAGCCATTGATTACCACCGGGTCAAGCTGTTTCAGATCAGGGGCAAACTGGGCAACCAACGGTGTTTTTACAAAACGGGCATCAAAAATAAATTGCTGTGCTGTATACTTTGGTTTTGCCTTAACCGCTGTTGTCGCAATAGACCTGTTAAAATATTGACTGATTACATCCTGAACAGCCGTACCCACTTCAGTCAGTTTATATTTACCTGCCATGTGGGCAATCAGCATAGGCGTTTTTAGCCTTAAGGTGCTACTATCTGCAGTGGCAGTTGATATAATGCTCACCGTATCAAGTTTAATTCGCTTGCCTTTATTCACCAGCAAAAGATCGGTCGCTTGTATGTTGGCATTCAAATAATCAGGGTTGGCAGTCGGTACATTAGCTACCACCTTGCCATGGAAGCGCATATCATCTTTAGTTAAATTTAACTTTTGCAGGTTGATGCTATCTATCAAAAGCGTTGCAGTAACAGAAGGATACTTTTTATTCATATTTGCTTTTGCATCCAGGCTCAAATCAATATTAGGGTCCTTTAAACGTGCAATAGCGGTATAACTCCCGTTAGTGGATGTACCTTGCAATACCAAATTTTGATAGGTATAACCTTTTATCTGCGCTTTGGCAATATTGCCATTGAATTGAAGGGTTGCTTTTTTAGGGTCGAGGCTAACACCTTTTATATTAGCTGATAATGTGATCTTACCCACAGTTTGCGGTTGTTTGGTCAATGCGCCCACATTCAGGTCACTTGCTTTGATATTAGCCGAATAGGTTTCACTGCCTTTGCGGCTACCATTCATAGCTGCAACAAGATCTACATTACCATCGCTGGAGCGTAGCGTCATCTTTGTATTAAAGGTTTTCATACTTCCTTTAAAAGTGCCCTTCATATTCATATTCTCAGGGATACTAATATTGGTCGGCACCATCCCTGCCGGAACTACCTTTGCCAGGTCTGCTCTACTGGTATTAAAGTCAATGATATTAAGATCGAAATAAGATTTGGTCACATCAGGCAGGCCTTTTATAACAGCTGATGCTTTGACATGTGTGCCGCTCAAACCGCTAACGTCAAGTGAAGGGATGCTGAGATCATTAACCCTACCTATTACTTTACCATTAATGCGGAATACAGAATTTGGCGAACTTTTAAACGGTTCCATTGAAGCCATCGTTGGCATCAACAGTAAAACATCCTTTAAACCGAGTTGACTGCCATCAAGATCAGCGGCTATGCGAAGTTGCCCCAAATTAGTGCTAATATCATCTAACGACTGATAGCCTACTTCAATACGTTTTTGCAAAACAGTTTGTGGGGTTTCCAGATACAGGTTATTCAAGTACGACTTGTGCGGCCCATAGAAAAATGTAGTATGGAATTTTTTAATGCTGAGACCGCTTTTTTCTGTAAAGGCCAGGTTGTTGATCCTTCCTGCAATGGTATCCGGGTTGTAGGATAAATTTTCAAGATCGGCATCCAGGCTGCGAACGTCCATGTGTGTGTAATCCAGACCCTTTGTTAAGGGTGCTTGCGCGTTATTGTCGTATTTGATATTATCATTATTAAAGGAAACCTTTCTTAATATTGCCGACCATCCCTTTGCGCTTTTGGGTTTGGCTACCAGGGTATCTAGTTTTTTTATTGCTTTTATTACCGCTTTTCTTACATTTTGCGGTTTCGCAAATGTGAATGCCGCCTTAGTATCGTTTAAGGTAATGTTACTAATATCCGCCATTTGATTTTTCAGGTCGAGCTTATTCATCTCTACAGAAAATTGCCCAAGATTAACATTGGCATTCATTTCGGGAGTACTATAATCAACTTTTATCTTTGACAGATCAATCTTGCCTATATTAAGTGTCATGTTAATGGGCTTGGTGGCTGTATCTGTCGCGATGGTTTTTGCCACGGATGAACCCGCCGGTGTCTGGATAATAATTGCATCTACACCCGATAACGTGATCTTTGGTATGGTGAATTTCATTTTATCCATATCAAATTCCTTTATACGGGTATCAAAGTGGCCAAGCAGGAATTTAACGTTATTGCCGGTAGTAACATCCTTGTAACTAAGCTTGATTCTGTCTAAAATGATCTTATCAAGGGAGATTTTCATGGCCGAAGAAGTATCGGCAGGCTTTGCCGGTGTTTTCGGTCCGCTGTTAAAAGCTTTAATAATATAATCAAAATTAAAAACACTGTCGGCACCGCGGCTTACGTTGGCAGTAATACCCTGGAGGTTGATCTCATTTACTTCTACTTTATGATTCAGCAGTTTCAACAGGCTGATATCGATCTTTAGTTGATCGCCTGCTATCAATGTATCCTTCTTCTGATCTTCAAAATATACGCTATCCAGTATAATGAGTTTTGGCAGGCCCAGGCTAATGTGGCCTATCTTTACTTTTGTATGGATTTTATTTTGTAAATAAGTTACAGCTTTATCCTTCGCGAAATTTTGTATAGCCGGAATCTGTATTAAAATAACTACAAGCAGTACTAAAAATATAATACCGCCAATAATCCAAAGGATTATTTTTAGGGCTATGCGGCCAAGTCGTTTCAATTGTATATATTTTTCAAAGGTTAAGATTACTTAATTAACTTCTATATTTAACTATTCCATCAGGCTTCCAGATTTTACTCAATTTTTTAGTAAAAACTACCACCGGCTTGATTTTTAACACATTTACAGTTTTCAACAAGTGTGAACCTGAAGTTGTTTTTTAATAACTTTGTATTCTTTTTTGAAATGTTGAACCATATTAATTATGCCTGATTTTTCTCACTTACACGTACATACCCAGTTTTCTTTACTTGACGGGGCTGCCGATATATCGAAATTATACAAAAAGGCTGCCAGTGATGGGATGAAAGCACTTGCTATTACCGATCACGGTAATATGTTTGGTGTATTTAAGTTTGTTGCCGAAGCTGGGAAGCATAATATTAAGCCGATAGTAGGCTGCGAATTTTACGTGGTTGAGGACCGGCATAAAAAGCAATTTACCAAAGAAAAGAAGGACGTTCGCCATCACCAGTTATTACTGGCAAAAAATGCAGAGGGTTACAAAAACCTGGTAAAGCTATGCTCATTAGGTTATATAGAAGGCCTTTACAGCAAATGGCCGCGCATTGATAAAGAATTAATATTAAAATATCATAAAGGATTAATTGCAACTACCTGTTGTATCGGCGCATCGGTTCCGCAAGCTATATTGAAAAAAGGCGAGGCTGAAGCAGAAGCAGAATTTAAATGGTGGCTTGACCTGTTTGGCGAAGATTATTATATTGAGTTGCAACGCCATGATATACCTGATCAGAATACGGTTAATAAGGTGTTATTGGAGTTTGCCAAAAAGCACCAGGTAAAAGTTATCTGCTCCAATGATTCGCATTATGTAGATCAGCAGGATTCTAATGCACACGATATTTTGCTTTGCGTGAATACCGGCGACATGCAAAGTACACCCATTGCCACTGATGAAGAAGGGGGCAAGGGATACAGGTTTGGTTTTCCGAATGACCAGTTTTATTTTAAAACCCAGGCCGAAATGGGTAAACTGTTCAGCGACCTGCCCGAATCATTGGATAATACCAATGAGATAGTGGATAAGGTGGAAGTACTGAAACTAAAGCGCGACATTTTGTTGCCAAACTTTGTAATACCTGAAGAATTTAAAATACATAATACACCCGATTCAGATACCCTTAACCAATGGGAGTATTTAAAACATTTAACTTTCCTGGGGGCAAAGGAGCGCTATAAAGATATTAGCCCGGAGGCGGAAGAACGCATCAACTTTGAGCTCTTCACCATACGAACTATGGGGTTTGCCGGATACTTTTTGATTGTGGCCGACTTTATTAAAGAAGGACGTAACATGGGCGTGTTTATTGGTCCGGGTCGTGGTTCGGCAGCAGGATCAGTAGTGGCTTACTGCACGGGTATCACCAACATTGATCCCTTAAAATATAATCTTCTGTTTGAGCGTTTCCTGAACCCTGACCGTAAATCAATGCCCGATATTGATACGGACTTTGATGATGCAGGCCGTCAAAAAGTAATTGATTATGTGGTTGAAAAATATGGTAAAAACCAGGTAGCACAAATCATCACTTATGGCTCTATGGCTGCCCGTACCAGTATACAGGATGTTGGACGTGTGCTGGATATGCCGCTATCAGATGTGAACGCCCTGAAAAAATTGGTGCCTGACACACTCGGCATCAACCTGAAAACGGCTATTGAACAAGTGCCTGAATTACAGGCCATCTACAAGTCAACCGATCTTAAAGGTATCGTTTTGCGCGAGGCGGAAAAGCTGGAGGGCTCGGTACGTAATACAGGTGTGCATGCCGCGGGTATCATTATAGCACCTTATGACCTGACAGATATTGTCCCCGTTGCCGTAGCAAAGGACTCAGACTTGTTGGTTACACAGTTTGACGGACGTGTAATAGAAGATGCCGGAGTAATAAAGATGGACTTTTTGGGCCTTAAAACCCTTACTATTATTAAAGACGCTTTAAGGCTGGTAAAGCAAAATTATGATGTGACGATTGATATTGATTACATCCCGCTGGATGACCAAAAAACTTTTGAGCTTTATCAGCGCGGCGATACCAACGGTACATTTCAGTTTGAAAGTGACGGTATGCAAATGTACCTGCGCGAGCTTAAGCCAGATAAGTTTGAGGATCTGATAGCGATGAACGCCTTATACCGCCCGGGTCCGATAGAGTATATCCCTAACTTTATTAAACGTAAACATGGGGCGGAACCTATAACCTTTGACCTGGCCGATATGGAGGAGTACCTGGGTGAAACCTATGGTATTACTGTTTACCAGGAACAGGTGATGCTTTTATCACAAAAATTGGCCGGCTTTAGCAAGGGCGATGCTGACGTATTGCGTAAGGCAATGGGTAAAAAACAGATAGATATCCTCAATAAGATGGAATCTCAGTTTATGACCGGTGCAGCTGCCAAGGGCCATGCAAAGGATAAGCTGACCAAAATTTGGAATGACTGGAAAGCCTTTGCGCAATATGCTTTCAATAAATCGCATTCTACGTGTTACGCTTTTGTAGCTTATCAAACGGCCTATTTAAAAGCTCATTATCCTTCCGAATACATGGCAGCGGTTTTAAATAACCAGAACAATATGGAGAAGATCACTTTCTTTATGGAGGAATGCCGAAGAATGGGAGTGGAGGTATTGGGGCCGGATATTAACGAGTCGGATATGTCATTCGCGGTTAATAAAAGAGGACAAATACGCTTTGGGCTCACGGGTGTTAAAGGTGTGGGTGATAAAGCTGTTGAAAGCATAATTGATGAGCGTAATGAGGGAGGACCTTACAAATCGGTATATGATTTTGCACAACGTTCAAACGTTAAGGCATTAACAAAAAAATCATATGAAAACCTGGTTTATGGCGGCGCGTTTGACGAATTTAAATTAAACCGGGCCCGGTTTTTTGCCAAAACAGAGAACGGTATTTTAAGCGGAATAGAGCGCCTGGTAAAGTATGCCAATGATTACCAAAATACCCAAAGCAGCTCGCAGGTATCCTTATTTGGCGGAGCAGTGGCTTCTTATATTCCTGAACCACCTTTGCCCGAAGCAGAGGAATGGCCGTTGATAGAGAAATTAAAATATGAAAAGGAGGTGATTGGTATTTATTTAACCGGACACCCCCTGGATAATTATAAGGTAGAACTGGAAAGATTTTGTAATAGCAATATCAGTGATCTGAAAATCATGCAAAAGGCACGCTCGGGCGAGGGTGGCGACGATATAATGAGCGCTTTTAACCAACTACGTAAAAAAGGTGAGATATGTATAGGCGGCCTGGTCGGGAACGTTCAGCATAAAACTACCAAGACGGGTAAGCCTTTCGGGACTTTTGTTTTGGAAGATTATAATGAATCGTATGAGTTTGCTTTGTTTGGGGAGGATTATGTAAAGTTTCGCAGCCTAATGATGGATGGATATTTTTTACATATTAAAGGTAATATTGAAGAAAAGTTCAAACAAAAAGATAACTGGGACCTGAGAATAGCCAGCATGAGCCTGCTATCAGAAATGCGGGATAAGTTAACCAAATCAATAACCGTTTGTCTTGAATTGAAATCATTAAGCGCCCAGCTAATGGACGATATTCAACACATAGTTGAAAATAACAATCAGAAATACCCCGTAAAAAATTGCACCCTGCGGTTTATGGTGAAAGATATGGAAGAATCCATACTGATAGAACTTCCATCAAAAACATTTAAGGTAAACCCAAGTGATGACCTGATGGCTGAAATACATAGTTTAACTAATGTGGAGCCGATGTTGAAATAATAATTTGGCATTGCAAATGCTACCCAATGCCTGAAGGGAAATAGTATTTTCATCATCGGTTTTTCAATTTTGAATACCGGGGTAATATAATTGTCACATTGTCAGGTCGGCAGTTGTGGCAAGCAATTTGAATAGTATATATTTGTTAATATAAATTTAAAATTAAAAAGATCATGGCTTTAGAAATAACTGATGCAAACTTTGAAGAACTAGTTCTTAAATCAGATAAACCGGTTTTAGTTGACTTTTGGGCAGAATGGTGTGGCCCATGTCGTATGGTAGGTCCTTTAGTTGAAGAAATTGCAAAGGAATACACCGGCAGAGCTGTTGTAGGCAAAGTGAATGTGGATAACAACCCCGGCATATCGATGAAGTTTGGCATTCGTAATATCCCTGCTTTATTGTTTTTCAATAAAGGAGAAATAGTGGATAAACAAATTGGTGCAGTGCCAAAATCAGTATTAGCTGGTAAATTGGACAAACAAATAGCATAATATAGTATCACCATATTAAGATTAAGCGGCCCCCTTCGGATTTTTCCGGAGAGGGTTGTTTTTTTTATGCTGAACCATCTGGCCATTTCATTATCTGGCTGATAATCCTCCGGGCAAATAGATCCTGACTTTGAGTTTAACATTCTTTTCACTTGCTGATTAAACATGAACAATATAAATCTGAAAAGCTTGTTTTATTTTGATAGATAAGGTTTGTTCCCTTACATTAGCATTATGCCCAAACTTAATGATGAGCAACATATAAGACAGCTGGCTAATCTTGAATTACTGGCCAGGCAGGTGGTAGAAGGCTTTATAACAGGGCTGCACCAAAGCCCGTTCCATGGGTTTTCGGTTGAATTTGCCGAGCATCGTTTATATAACAATGGTGAGTCGGTAAAAAATATCGATTGGAAATTGCTGGCCCGTACCGACAAGCTTTTTGTAAAACAATTTGAGGAAGAGACCAATCTGCGTTGTTACCTGTTATTGGATACTTCCTCATCAATGAACTTTCCCGATAAGGGAATAAATAAACTGCAATTTTCCATTTATGCTGTAGCCTCGCTGATGTATTTGTTTAAAAAACAGCGTGATGCATTTGGATTGTGCCTTTTTTCGGATAAAATAGACTGGATAAGCCCCGCCCGTTCAACATCAAAGCATCTTTTTCATTTATACGCTGAATTGGAGAAAGCTTATGATCATCCTAAAAAAAATTCAGCAACAGACATTACCCAGGTACTGCATCATGTTGCGGAAGAAGTACACCAGCGTTCAATGGTTATCATTTTTAGTGATATGCTGGAGAATGGCTATAACGATGAGAAATTGAAAACCTTGTTTGCCGCCTTGCAGCATTTGAAGTATAACAAGCACGAAGTGGTGATCTTTAATGTAAGCGATAGGCAAAAAGAACTTGATTTTAATTTTGACAACCGTCCGCATCATTTTGTGGATATGGAGAGCGGTGAGGAGATAAGGGTACATCCTAATAAAATACGCGATGCTTACCGATCAAACCTGCAAAACTATCGTCACCAGTTAGAATTAAAATGCGCCCAATACCATATAGACCTGGTTGATGCCAACATTAATGATGGGTATAATAATATTTTAAAAGCTTACCTTATTAAGCGGAACAGTATGATTTAATTGTTTAATCAGACCTCAAATTATATCATTTCACATTAAGCGTGATTTTAATAAAAAAAGGTTTGTAAAATTGCGGCAATCAATTTACTGCTACTGCTGTTAATGAATAAACTTAGTTGCTTATATGAGACTTGCGATTGAACGAAAACCTGTAAGAATAAATCCTGATCCGAAACGTGTTATAGCCAGATTTTTTTTTAATGGGAACGAGAGGGCCAAAGAAGTAATACAACGAATAATGGTTCTAAGCGAAGATACTTCTTTTGGTATTGTTTCGCCTTTATTACAAGAGTACTCAAAACGCCACAGGAACATTACACGTGTGTTAAGCAGGCACTGTAGTAAATTAAAACCTCTTTTTGCAGAACTGAATATTGATTATGACTCGCTCACTGTTTATCGTAAGCTGCTTATCGGGTCTTATTTTACACATGAATATTCGATTGAATCGGCTGCGTTTTTTAATCCTTCCATTGTAGAAGACCCTGATCAAACAGAACTTCAGGGCGGCGAGAGGCGTGTGATTATCAGTTTCAGGGCAGTAGGCGAGGGGCATATTTCTTCCATTACTTTCCGGCGGGCGCTTATTGATAGGAATAATAACATCACTGTTATTCCATCAGGTAGTTATATTGATGAGGCCGAAATTATCCGTAATGCTGTTTACAATAAAAAATTGTTTTTTGACAAAGCTGTAACCACGCAGATCAACATTGATGTGCTGAAAGAGATAGAAGGGCAGCTTGATCATCATTTTGAATATTCAAACCTGCATCGTATCATACAGGATTCTCAAAAATTGCAGGAAAGCGATATGCTGCGGCTGGAGTACGATAAGATATTATGGCTGGCCGACTCGTATTATGAGATTGTATTTTCGCTGGATACGGATATATCCGACAGGGTGATATTCCCCATATCCGAATATGAACGTAAAGGCATCGAAGATGCCCGTTTTGTAAAATTTACAAATGATGACGGTTCATCAACTTACTACGCTACCTATACCGCATACGATGGTTCGTTGATAATGCCCAAGCTGTTACAAACTAATGATTTTTATAATTTCAGGATAATGCCTTTGTATGGTTCAGGAGCTCAGAACAAAAACCTGGCGCTTTTTCCCCGCAAAGTGAACGGTAAATATGCCATGATTTCCCGTATTGATGGCTGCAATAATTATATAATGTATTCGGATAAAATAAACATTTGGGAAAAGCCGGTATTATTACAACAGCCTAAATTTTCATGGGAATTTATCCAGATCGGTAACTGTGGTTCGCCAATTGAAACCGAGCACGGGTGGATAATGATAACGCATGGTGTTGGTCCAATGCGGCGTTATGTTTTAGGTGCCAGTTTGCTTAAATTGGATGACCCCACTATTGAAATAGGGCGTTTGAGCGAACCCCTGTTAATACCTAACAGTGAGGAGCGTGAGGGGTATGTACCTAATGTTTTGTACTCATGCGGGGCAATTGTACACAATAATAAACTCATTATTCCTTATGGAATATCTGATTCTTCTACCTCATTTGCCGAAGTTGATATGAGCGAGTTAATTAATAAACTAATAACAGAGGAAAAGAATGTTTAAGTTAATATTTGATAATATAGCTGCAGATAATCACTCACCATTTTATCACTTGAGAATTGAGATAATGCCCATTGATGGCAGTCATTCCGGTTAATACTGCTTAGCTCATTAACCGCGTCAACTGCTTCATTAACATTGCCAACCAAAAAGCCTGTTTTATCGTGCAATATCAATTCAGGCATGGCACCCTTGTTAAATGCGATTACAGGTGTGCCGCAAAGCATGGCTTCGGCAACACTTAAACCAAACGGTTCATTAAAATTAATAGGATGCAATAAGGCCAGTGCCTTTCCTAAAAGATCTTTCCTTTTTTCGGGACCAGCATGGCCAACATATACTATTTGTTCATCCAATAACGGTTCTATTTTTTCCTTATAGTAGCTCTCGTCCTGAATAATACCTGCTATGATCAATTTACGGCCACTTTTTTTTGCAATATCAATTGCTTCAGCAGTTCCTTTATCATGGTGTATCCTCCCGAAATATAAAAGGTAGTACTGGGGCGCAGGATTAAACTCAAATTCATCAACATTGATACCATTGTAAACCGTAGCCAAATATTCCAGCTCAGAACTACGGTCAGCATTACTGATGGATACATAATGCGTTGATGCATTATATTTTTTATATATAGGAATTATCTTTTGCGAAGAAAAACCGTGTATGGTAGTTATAATGGGGGTTTTAATAAGCGCCGAATAGGTAAGCGGCAAAAAATCGAAATTATTATGAATGATATCAAAGGAAGAGGCCTTTTCCATCAGGTTGCTAATGTGCAGGCACTCTAAAACTTTTGCGTCTTGCGTCCGGTCTTCTTCATAACCTTTTTCGCAGATGGCATCCAGGTTTCCGGCGGTAATGGAATCACCTGTCGCAAAAAGAGTAACATCCAATCCTTTTTTTACCAGGCCCTCAGCTATATTTGATGCTATTTGCTCCCATGGCCCGTAGTGCCTTGGAGGTGTACGCCAGGCAACAGGGGATAAAATGGCTACCTTCATTAACAGGTTTCCAGTTTCTGCCCCACCTTATTATATTCATATTCCAGTTCAAACGCTTTTAGTACGGTAAGATGTGATACCAGGTAAGCCAATGTACTTTCGGCACCTTGGTTACGATTAATTCCGGTAGGAAGTAACCCATCACAGCAGCCTTTTGTTTCGTGGTCGTATAATGGCGCACGCAAGGTATTTTCACCTAAGAACCATTTATAGCATAAGAACATTTTCTCAATATATTCCGGTGTGCGGAATATCTGGTAAGCCTGGAAGTGCATCAGTACCATCGCCATGGTTTCAATAGCTTGCTGATCAAACGTAGGGAACGCGCCACCACGGTAATACCATCCATCGTTGCCAACCGGGCTTAAATACTCGTTAGACAATGTTAAATCATCAAGAAAAGCGATAGTTTTAAGTGCGATGTGTTTAGCTTTATCATTCCCTGTGATCTCACATGAATGGAGAAGAGCTAAAGGTAATATGGCATTATCATAAGTCATTTGGTCCTCAAACCACTGCCAGTCTTCAGATTGGTGAAGCTCATATGCATCAATCAAAGGTTGAGTAAGTCTGACTAGTTCAGTCATTAAGCCCTCATCAGTAGGGAACACATGCAAATACAAGCTTAAGCCAATAACGGTATTTGCTACGCCCCTTAAATGGTGAAGAGCCTTAAAATGTGGTATCGATTTTTGAAATATCTCAATAGCAAATTCCCTGTATGAATGGCTGGCTGCACAACCGATCAGATACCCAAGCGACCAAATAGTACGCCCAAACGAATCTTCAGAACCAATTTCATCAAGATACTGGCGATTGAAACTCAGAAAATTCCTGAAGTTACCATCATCAGTTTGCATATAATGAATATAGCTTAAATAAACAGGTAAAAGTTCAAAAGCCTCCTTGCTTTTGGTGCGTTGATAGGCCATCAGCGCCATAATAAGTGCCCTGGCATTATCGTCCAGGCAATAACCCTCTTTTAAATTAGGGATGCCATATTTGGCGTGCTGTACAATACCGGTATCATCAGTTAAACGCAGTACATGTGTAAGGCTGAACTTGGGCATGATCTCTGGATCAACTATACTATTTTTAAGTATTTTGTCGCTGAAATCATGCGTAAGGCAAGCATCCTGAGCCACTTTAATAAATTCCGCCCCAATATTTGGCCAACGCAGGTGCAAACCATATTCATATGCGTTCTCTTTTAATTCATTCAATACGCGCTCCTGATCCATCAATTCGTTTATCGTATCGGCCAGGGCCTCCGAATCTTTAAAATTAAATAGGCGACCGCGATTATTTGCAAGTAATTCAGTAGCATGCCAGTAAGGTGTTGAAACCACTGCAGAACCAGCACCAACTGCGTATGATAAGGTGCCGCTGGTAATTTGCGCCTCGTTGTGATAAGGCGTCACATAAATTTCAGCAGCGGTGAGGTAACTGATCAATTCTTCTTCCGATACAAATTTATTAATGAATGTAAGATGATTGGAAACCCCCAGCTTAGCAGCCAGGCCTTTTAAATGATCCCTATATTCTTCGCCCGAATTTTTAATTACACCCGGATGGGTGTTTCCTAAAACCACATACATCACATCCGGATGTTTTTCAACAATTGCAGGTAAAGCCTTAACTACGGTTTCCAGCCCTTTATTACGGCTTATTAACCCAAATGTTAATAATACGCGATGTTTTTTAAATGGTGTAAGTAGTTTAACCGGGTTGTTTTCCGGTGCTTCCAAATCGGGTACTCCGTGTTCAATTATCTGTATTTTTTCAATTGGTATATCGTATATGGTAGTTAAAAATTCAACTGCCCGGCGGCTCATCACAATGATCTTTGATGACTGCTCCGCTATTTCACGGATGATGATACGCTGTACATAGCTGGGCTCTCTTAATATCGTATGTAATATAGATATTAAAGGTTTTTCGAGCCTATTAATTAAAGGGAGGATATAAATGCCGCTCTCGCCTCCATAAATGCCAAATTCGTGCTCCATTATGCATACATCCGCATTACTGGTGTTAATGTAATTAGCCGCCCTTATATAATCCTTTTGATGATTTTGACGGATCACATATTTTACTTCTTCCGGATATTCATATTCCTGCAGATTTTCAGAATCATTTAGCGCTACTACAAAGCCCCCCTGTATCAAAGTTTGCCTTTCGGGGTAGTTTGCATTAATGGCACGCATTAAGTTTTGGTTAAATGTGGCTATTCCACATTCGCGGGGTGGATAGGTAGATATATAAGCTATTTTCATTCGTGTAATTATTCTTTAATTATTTTTTCGTGTCGATGAACTGCTCTAAACCCATTTCTTTTTTAATTTTGATGTAGTTACCACGGGCAAATTGCAGTTTGGTATTTAGCTGGTTACGGTTTCATATTTTAAGTTGAAGGGGCTAAGCAGCCTTGATTAATAAACGCCGTTTGTATAGTATTGTTTAATCCTGTGTCCTAAAAAAGTGCAGTAATGCATACAAAATGGTTGTTTTTATGTAATTTTTCATAGTTGTTCCTTTATGATGTGCTGTTTTGCACAAATTGTACCAATTTAATTAGAAGTAAAATTTATAACCAAACAGTATATTTTTAAGCTGATTCTCCAAAACTTCTTAACTAAACGTAAAATGGTTTTTGTACTATCAATTACTATTTAAGTTGAAAATACAGGACAATATCATCGACTTACAATGATTAAAAACGGGGAAGTAACAAACTAAATACAATTGATAGCAAAACACGATTTTGAAAAATGAAATCAAAATGTAGATTTGTCTTCACCACTTTTTTAACGTGGTGTACTATCTATAAATTCTAAAAATACAATCTCATGGATGATATCCAGATCAAAAAGCAATCTAAAAAATACGACGCCATTATTGTTGGTTCCGGTGCGGGGGGTGGTATGGCTGCTTATGTGCTTGCAAACGCGGGTTTAAAGGTTTGTTTAATAGAGGCAGGCCCTAATTACGACCCACGCGAAAACTCATCGCAACTAAAAAACCCGTGGGACTCGCCCCGCAGAGGAGCCAGTACAAAATTCAGACCTTTTGGCGATTTTGATGGCTGTTACTGGGGTTGGGAAATAGATGGTGAACCTTACACGCAAAGGGAAGGCAGTAATTGGGAATGGTGGCGTGCACGGATGGTTGGTGGTCGCACCAATCATTGGGGAAGAATATCATTAAGATTTGGACCAAAGGATTTTAAACGGTACAGTATTGATGGTTTAGGCGATGACTGGCCTATAGGCTATGAGGATGTAAAACCATATTACGATAAAATAGACAAACTGATAGGTGTTTTCGGCACCAATGAGGGTTTATACAACGATCCTGATGGTATATTTTTACCGCCACCAAAACCACGGCTTCATGAAATGTTTATTAAACGTGCGGCAGGCAATATCAACATTCCTGTAATACCTTCCCGCTTATCTATATTGACAAAAAAGATAAATAGTAGTCGCGAAGCCTGCTTTTATTGCGCGCAATGCGGGCGAAGCTGTAAAATTTATGGCGATTTTTCATCATCATCGGTATTGGTTAAACCAGCGGTAGCTACAGGAAATGTAGATCTGATAACGAATGCCATGGCACGTGAAGTATTGACTGATAGAGAAGGGTTGGCCACAGGTGTTGCATACATAAACAAGGTAGATATGCAGGAGTACCAGGTTTTTGGGCGTACGGTGATATTAGCTGCCAGCGCCTGCGAAAGTGCAAGACTGATGCTTAACTCCAAATCAAGCAGGTTCCCTAATGGCATTGCCAATTCCAGCGGTGTAGTGGGTAAATATCTTCACGACTCAACAGGAGCTGATATGGGCGGCATAATACCTGAATTATTTGACCGTAAACGTTACAACGAAGATGGTGTAGGTGGTATGCACGTGTATACACCATGGTGGCTTGATAATAAAAAGCTGGACTTCCCGCGTGGTTATCATATTGAATATGGCGGTGGTTTCGGTATGCCACTATATGGTTTTAACTGGGGAATTGAAAACCTGAATGGTGCCTACAAAATCAAAGGCCAGCAAAAAGAAGCCGGTGGTTACGGTGCATCATTAAAGGAAGATTATCGATACTTTTTCG
>JAQBOK010000376.1 GCA_028288085.1 Mucilaginibacter sp. | reverse complement strand
TGGCTAATGCTCGACGGGTCATTTATTACTAACCTTCCGGATGTTTGGGCATTGAACCAAAAGTATATCTTGCTGCCGGTTAATAACTGGGATTCTGAATATGAACGCGTGAATTTGGGCGGCATTACCTGCGACGGACAAGACTACTACAACCAGGAAGCGCACATGAACAGCGTATTTATGCCCAAGACACGCAAGGTGCAATACTTAGGCTTTTTCAACACGGGAGCATACCAGGAAGTATTAAGCGGTTACGGCGGCATACACCATTGCCTGCTGCCCTCACCAAAGCACGTAATTATTCGCCGTAACCGGGATGAAACTTTCAACTTTGAAGTATTTGGCGAAGAACAAAATAGTAAGCAGGTATTAAAAATTCTGGGCTACACCACCTAAACGCCACCATTTATAAACTTATTAAGCCGATTAATGTTAAGCTACTATGCTTAATATTAAATCGGTTTTTTTATTTCTATCCTTATTTTCGGTTGCATGGCCTGCCACCACTAAACAGCAGCAGGATAGCACTTATATCCATAAAAAAGGTGATCCGGATGGTACCGGTAAATTCTACATGGGGCGTGAAATAGCGCAGGTAATGAATTTTAGCGGGTCCTCATGGTTGGAAAGAAATAGCAGGCAAGTAGAAGAGAACGCGAACCTGGCTATCAGTAAACTACCGGTAAAAAACAATAGCGTTGTAGCCGATATTGGTGCTGGTACAGGATATTATACTTTTAAAATCTATCAAAATGTGCCAAAGGGTAAGGTATACGCTATTGAGATACAAAACGATGCCGTAACCTATTTAAAAAACAAGGCTGGTCAGCTAAATGCCGAAAATGTGATCATAATTAAAGGGAAAGAACAATCACCGGAGCTACCCGAAAACAGTATAGATCTGGCGATGATGGTTGATGTTTACCACGAATTGAGTTACCCGCATGAAATGCTTCTGAACATCCGCAGATCATTAAAACCTAATGGCAAGCTATTATTATTGGAATACCGTGCTGAAGACCCTAAAGTTGTTATAAAAGCGTTGCACAAAATGAGCGTTAAACAAGTAAATAAAGAATTAACTGCCAACGGTTTTCACCTGGTTCAGGATGGGGAGTTTTTGCCTATACAGCATTTTTTGCTGTATGAGAAGGATTGAAAATCATCATTCTCAACACAATAAAAAACTTGTTAGACGATGGGTGTTTGATCTCCGCCGGCAAGTTCCACAGGCAAATCGTTAACTATCAAACTTTTCCAGCAACTTCAACAAAGTCTCAAAATCCTTAGGATATGGCGCATGGATAGTGACCTCCTTGCCATCTAACAACTTAAAGCTAACTTCATAAGCATGCAGAGCAAAACGTTTCATGATGGGTTGTTCTTCCTGATCTTTGCCTAAATGATATTTACGTTTGATTTCTGATAGAAAAACAGGTTTGCCCTTGTACATTTCGTCGCCTGCAATAGAGGCGCGTTGCGTAGCCAGGTGTATTCTGATCTGGTGCATGCGACCGGTTACCGGGCGGCATTCTACCAATGTATAGTGTTTAAAGTATTTTAATGATTGAAACCAGGTTTCGGCACGTTTGCCATCCTGCCGGCTGATGCTTACATTTCCCTTTCCTACATTCAATATCGGTAGGTCTACCAATAGCTTTTCAAAAACATGTGTGCCATCAATAATGGCATGATATACTTTTTTTACCTGGCGTTTTTCAAACTGAATGGAAACAGTGCGATAGGCTTCCAGATTTTTAGCTATAATAAGCGCACCTGATGTTTCTTTATCCAAACGGTGACATATCTGGGCGTCTGCCCAATAGCCTTTGGCTAATCGCAGCAAATTGATCTCTCCACCCTCCCGCTCATCAAGTGAACTTAGGAACGGTGGCTTATTCACCACAATCACGTCGTCATTCTCAAACAGTATCAGGTCGGCAAATTTCGGGAACTTCATAGCTGGCAAAAATACGGTTATTAAATTAAACCATCATTTACCAATTATAATTACTCAAATTACAGCCATTGCTCCGCTATTATATATTAAGGAAAAGTTCTGATAACAGGTGTATTCCATAATGAATCCACCGTCACTTTAAAGCCACCTATACTGGTTACTCCCGCGCCGCCAAATAAATTACCAGAAAGTTTGCTGACTTTATTTGCCTGCCCGGTTATATTGCTAATTGTTTTTTCACCTTCAATTCTTCCCGGGCTTGAGTTGTCTGCAAACCACAAATCCACTGTCATTGGGCTATTGTTATATAAAAACAGCGTGCTTAACTGGTAATTGGTTTTACCCCAATCCGTGCTTGTGATATCATAAGTGTAAGCATACGTCGTAGAAGCATCAGAAGGTTTATGGTATGTTCCTGTACTCCCATCGCCAACAAAATACTTATTGGCATAGTAACTTAATGTAAGCTGCGCCTGTTTTGTGTTGGTTGGTATGGCATCATTGATGTTTACAATTAATTTTGATACTATCCGGCTTAAACTAATATTTTGGCTTGAAGAAGTATTGCCAACTGTAATTGCTGACCTGTAAAAAAATGCATCCTGATCAAAAGGTCCCGGTAAATAAGAGCCACTCACAGTAGGATAAATTACCCCATAAAATAAGTACTGCTGCGTTAAAGAGCCGGAACTGATCATTAATCCTGTCTTCCCCCCGGCAATCGCTACGGTATACTTTCCCGAATGCAAGTTATCTGTATAATGTCCGAAAGCAGTATCAGATGCTAATTGAGTGATATTATGCACATTATTACCGACAGAGTCAAAAACCATATAGTATAATACATCAATGTGGTTGGTAAGTGAGGTATCCGCAGTGGTGCTATTAATTATTAACGAATTGGTTTGAAAGCTACCCGTACTTTTTGCAAACCCCATTTTAAAAGCAACTTTTTGCAGCTTGGAAACAGGATTATTATCCTTTGAATGATCCTTTTTGCACGATAGAAACGCCATGCAACTTAAACTTAAAACAAATAATATTTTCTTCATTGCCTTCTGATTAAAACTGAAAATTGATTGAAGTTGGGTCCCATCCCTGGTTAAGGCCTATATTAAACCCTTTATCTGCCGCGAATAGGTTGCCGGTTAATATAGTTTGGGTATTCGCCTGCAAACTTACATTTGTAATTACGCTCTGAGCAATGATCTTTTTAGAAACATCGTAGCAAATAATAGTTACTGTAAATGGAGTAATGGTATTGATCATTATTATACTTTTCTTATAGTTTGATGTGCCCAATGCCGAAGCAGAGAGCGGATAAGTAAATGTATAATCACCGGCCGTTCCATACGGCGCCTGGGTGCTAAAACCAAATAGTTGGTATTCCTGGCTTACTGTAACCGTTATACTGCTTGCATTAGCCGGCAGTTTATCAAGTATATCAATTGATAACTCACCCACGATCCGGCTCAAACTTACGCTTTGATTCACATCACCGGTGGATACTGTTAATTGAAACTTCTGAAAAAAAGTATCACCCCACGGAACGTAGGATGGAACATACCCTTCAATGCTTGCTGTGCCCAGCTTTGAAGTATTATTCATGTTTAAACCCGTTTTTCCACCAACGAACACAACTGTATAGGTACCGGCCTGCAGGTGATCTGCAATAGTTCCAAAATTAGAGGAAGTTGAATCCTGTACCACAAAGCTTACCTGTGCCCCGTTTGAATCGTAGACATAATAATATAAAAGGTCAATGGATGCGGCAAGCCCCGTTACGGCGTCGGTTTTCAAGCTGTTTACGTGTGGTTTCCCGGGTGCTGAACCAAGAATTTGCTCTGTAAAACCCGAAACGGTAAAATTTACCTGGTAATTTTTTTGTATGGGTTTTGTAAGAGAATGATCTTTTCTACAAGAAAACAGTAAAATAGACGCCATTACAGAGAAAAGTATGGCTTTTTTCATTTGATTTTTGTGGGATTAAGATATTGTGAATAAGGAAATAGTATTTCAATAAAAATACTATAAATCTCCCAATCAAACAAATTACTATATCATAATCCCATTGCTATTTTGAGTATTCTTAACCAGAACAAAAACCAAATAAAAAACTAATACCGCTATATTGATTTTCAAATTATGGAAACGTCTTAGTAATCGGTGTAATATTCCATGCGGTATCAATAGTTGAGTTAAATCCACCCGGGTTACTGATACCATTACCTCCAAAGAGGTACCCTGTCAGGATAGTTTGGGTGTTAGCCTGGGCAGTTACGCCTGAAATGTTTTTTTGTGCCACAGTATTTACAACGTATGGTCCCGGGATATTTAAATTATCCGGCGAGTTTTTCGCGTAAATCTGCACAGATACCGTAGACGATAACGGCAAAAACAATATGCTTACCTGGTGATTTTTAGTACCGATGTCCGCAGGTTTTAGGGTGTCAATCACTGGTGGCGCCCCTCCTCCTGCTACAGGCGCACCTGTACCTACAAGAAACAGATCAGTGGCACCTGCATTAACTATCAATCCGATATATTTTACTCCTGCAGGTATCTGGTCAGATATCTTTACAACCACCTGGGCCGTTATACGGTCCAATGTAATGGAGTTATTGGAGTCGGTATTTGTAACGGTAAGTGTTACCTTTTTGTAAAAAGCATCTTCAATAAAAGGATTGTAGGTATGCACGCCCGTGTTACTATTGTAGCTATATCCATAAGTTATAATATCAGTGCTTAGCTTACTTACTCCCATGCCATAAGTAGTAGGGCCTAATATCATACCCGTTTTTCCGGCTGCCACCACAATGGTATATTTACCAGCATGCAGATTGTCGTTATAACTGCCAAAACCTGCATCTGATGAATTTTGCTTGATGATATGTATATTATTTCCCACTGAATCATATACAGCATAATAGATAACATCCACAGAATCGATCAATGAAGATGTAGCAAGCGCATTGTTCTTTACACTGTTTACTTCCTTTAAGCTATTAGTCTGAAACTGTGCTGTTTGCTGTGAGAAGCTGATTTGGAAGCCAACTTTGTGGGTAACCTGCTGTCCTTCGCCTGGCTGTACTTTATGTTCCTTTTTGCAGGAAAATATAATTGTGCAAACCGATATTAAGCCTAGTAAAATCTTTTTCATCTTAATATTTTTATATATCCTTCTGTATTGCCTGTTTTAAAACTATTTGCTGACCTGGTACCATTTGTTTAAAAATTAATATTAAGTGGAGCCTTCCAGCCACCCAAGCCTACATTTATACCGGTGCCACTTCCAAATAACTTACCCGATAGTATAGTCCTTGTATTTTGCTGACAAGTAACATCGTTCACTACCACGTTGCCTATCAACTTATTAGTATTGTCATAGCACTTTATCGTCACTATAAATGGAGCAAAGGTATTACCAATAATATTATCCACTGTAAAATTAGGCTTGCCTTTAGCTGCCGGAGTAAGGACAATTGAATCAGTAAACACTTTTGCGTTATAGGGTTTCCAGTCGGGAACTACGATCTCAAAATCCTCCTTATTTACGGATATCACCAGGCTGTTGGCTGTTGCAGGTATTGTATCCAAAATTTTAGTCTCCAGTTCACCTACCACCCTGCTAAGTGCCACACTCTGGTTAATATTGCTGTTAGTTACTGTTAGCGAAAATTTGGTGTAAAAAGTGTCTTCCCAGGGAGTAACGCCATTAACCAAATCGTAGTAGATCAGGAAAGCTGTGTTTTCTCCGGTTGGAGTAGCATTATTATATACAAGCCCCTTTTTACCAGCCGCCATAATAATGGTGTAATTGCCGGCAGGAAGGTTATCTGAAATAGTACCGAAGTTTGTTTGTGTTGAATCCTGTTGTAATATATGTACAACGGCTCCGCTTGAATTAAGGACATAATAATAAAGTATATCCATGTAACCCGCAACACTTGTTTGGGCATCTGTTTTAAGGCTATTTATTTGTTGCTTCCCAGCCGAACCTGTAAGCTGCTGTCCAGATCCGGATACAGTGAAATTAACTTGATAGGTCTTCTGAACAGGCTTTGTTGCAGCAGAATGTTCTTTTTTACAGGAAAAAAGAAACAAGCACGCCACCATGGAGAAAAGTATGGCCTTTTTCATTTGAATTTTTTATTGGGACTAAAAAATATTAAGAACTACTAAATCAAGATGGCTTTATAGTTAAATAAATTTATAGTTAATGTTTCAATTAACGAAATTTATTTAGCTGACTTAATAATGGGGTTACAAAGCCCCAAGGAATAATTGCCGATCCTAAGGCTACAACTGTCTGCATCTGTCTTTTTATGTTCCTATCAAACAAAGCGGTGTGGTATTAGTTTAATACATTGAAATATTTGTAAAACATCAAACCATAAAAAAACATAATGAGCACAAATTCAACCGGACCTGAAGAAAAGGGATTTTTCGAGAAGGTTAAAGAAACCATAGAAGGGCTTTGGGATGGAACTAAAGACAAAGCCGAAGAATTAAAAGATAAAGCTGCTGACACTATTGATCACCTGAAAGAAAAATCAGCCTCAGAAAAGAAAGTGGTGGCCAAAAAAGCTACTGCTGTTAAAAGCAGTGCAAACACTAAAGTTGCTGCCAAAGCTGCCAAAGCCAAAACTGCTGTTGCTGATATTAAAGCAAAAGCAGCTGATAAAGCAAAAGAAATTAAAGCCAAGTCAAATAGCGAAGATGCTAAGGCAAAAAAAGCAGTTACTGATATTAAAGCCAAAGCAACTGATAAAGCCAAAGTCATAACTGCAAAAGCCAAAGCCGAAGCTGCGGGTGCTAAAAGATCAGTTGCCGCTAAAACAAGTAAAGCTGCGACAGCAGTAAAGAAAAAAGCTGATGCCACTAAATAATATAACATATGTCTAAACAAAAATGCCTTCCTGTTTTCTGGAAGGCATTTTTTTATTCCTTAGGCGGCTTCAAACTTGTAGCCCACACCTTTTACTGTTGCTACAATATCATCCCCCAGTTTTTCCCTGAGTTTGCGTATGTGCACATCGATTGTACGGTTGGTAACCACTACCGAGTCTTCCCAAATATTTTTTAAGATCACCTCGCGGGTGTAAACCTTTCCGGGTTTTGAGGCCAGCAAATAAAGCAATTCAAATTCCTTTTTTGCCAGAACTACTTTTTCGCCTTTCAGAAAAACAAGGTAAGCCTCACGGTCGATCACCAATTCCCCAATTTCAAGTTTATTGTCGGTTACTTCTTCGGCCGGTGCATTCCTGCGCAATATGGCATTGATACGGCTTACTAATGCTCTTGGCTTTATGGGTTTAGCTATATAATCGTCAGCTCCAACATTAAACCCTGCAATTTCCGAATATTCTTCACTGCGGGCAGTCAAAAATACCATAAAGGTATTCTTAAACTCAGGCATGGTACGCATAATGCGACAAGCTTCTATCCCATCCATTTTAGGCATCATAATGTCTAAAACGATCAGGTCCGGCAATACCTTTTTTGCTTCAGAAACAGCTTCCTGGCCGTTGCGTGCGGTATAAACCTGGTAACCTTCCTTTTTTAGATTATACTCAATTAGCTCTAAAATATCCGGTTCGTCGTCAACAATAAGAATTTTCTGCTTAGTAGAAGTGCTCATGATACAAATTTTGTATAAATGTATAAGCTTAAAAAAAGCAAATGGTTAACTTAATATTAACAAATTGTTAAGTGTTACCTTTTCTTAACTTATTATTGAGGCTTATTAAACGTTTTGTTTAAAAATTCTTCAAGATCGCCCCCTGTAATGTTCTTTGCAATGATGTTTCCCTGCGGATCAATCATGAAATTTGAAGGTATCGCCATGATATGATATAGCCTTTCAGTGGGGCCTTCAAAGTTCTTCAGGTCTGATGCATGGCTCCAGCCCAACTTATCCTGGTTAATAGCTTGTTGCCACTTATCTTTATCTATATCCAATGAAATTCCAAGTATGTTTAAACCCTTTGATTTGTAAATATTATACTGTTTTACCACATTCGGGTTTTCCTGCCTGCAGGGGCCACACCATGAGGCCCAAAAATCAAGCAGAACGTATTTGCCTTTATAGTCAGATAATTTAACAGGTTTACCATCAAGCCCGGTTGTAGTAAAATCAGGCGCCTTGTGCCCTACTGATAAAGGCTTTACTTCCATCATTTCCTTAGTAAAACGCTGCACAGCAGGATTATCCTTAAAATTATCTTTTAATTCATCTGCATAGTTTACCAGTTGTTGCTCGTATTTATTCTGGTCAAGTTCAGTAATGGCGTAAAAACCTGCAAGAGAGGTTTTATTTGCGTTAACAAATTTTAATATTTCCGCACTTTGATCGGCCAGGTCTTTCATGATCATTGGGCGATATACGTTCATTAATGAATCAGATTCATGCCCCAGGCTTTGTGCTTTGGTTTGATATTCTGCAGCAAGGGTATTTATCTTCTGTCCGTATACATTATTAATCTTGTTAAATTCTTTGATCTTTTCAGAATCGTCAGAGCCGGATATGGTATACATGTGCGCACTGTCCGTAAGATTAGTTGAGAAATCTATCGCATCTCCATTTTTGGCTATCAGGTCAAAAACATTAGTACCGGCACGTATCTTGTAAAGATTGGCATAGCTTCCAGGATGTTTAAATTGAAACTTACCCTGGTCATTCAGGTTTGCTGAGTCAACCACGGCAACGCTGGAGGTGTCAGCTGCGAGCAAAAAAACTTTCTTTATGCTGCCGGGATTAGTGATAGATCCTGAAATGGTAAAAGCAGATTTATCCTTACATGACCATATTTGAGCTGACAATAAAACTATGCTGCAATAAGCTATAAAACGGTTCTTCATTATTTATTTAGATTCTAATTCTT
>JAQBOK010000373.1 GCA_028288085.1 Mucilaginibacter sp. | reverse complement strand
ATCGTCATGACCCATCGCTTTAAACGATACAATGCTTTGCGCCATTGATGCCGTACTTAAAAGTAATGCAAGAGCTAAAAGGCTAAAAAATTTATTCATTTGGTTGTCGGTATTAATTAATTACGTTAAATTCTACTCTAAAATAATTGCCGTTTTCATCGCTGCGGTAACTTAATTCACCACCCATTTCCTGGGACATCAGCTTTGCAATTGAAAGGCCAAGTCCAAGACGGCTTTCGATATTGCCCGACGCATCATTTAAAGTTTTTAATTTATTGAACATCATATCCAGTTCTTCCTGCCCTATGGCTATACCCTCATCAATTATTTCAAAAATAAACCGTTGACGCTGCAGGCTGGTTACTACTTTTATACTGTTATTTGTCTGCGAAAATTTAATAATGTTTGATAATAGGTTTTGAAATATTTGCCCGGTAAATACACGGTCGAGCTTCACGTTCAGCGGTAACTTTAGGATATTATCAATCAGGTGGATGTTTTTCATCTGGGCCGTTTCTACCAATCCCCTGTATACATGCTGTACTTCGGCATTAATATCAAATATCTCCAGGTTAAATTTCATTTCAGGCGATTCAATCTCACGCACATCCATCAGCTTATTTAGCATGTATTGCATTTTTTCTGCCGATTGTGAGATGTAGCCAATAAACTCTTTTTGATCCTGGCTCAGCCTGTCTTCCTCTTCTTTCACCATGTTGTTACTCATAATGATAGAACCTATAAGGTTTTTCAGATCGTGACCGGCAATATTGATGAAGCTGTTTTTTTGCTCATCCAGTTTACGCAACCGCTCGTATTGCATATCAATAATGTTGTTTTTCTCACTTATATCCCGGTTTTGAGCTTTTAATTGTTCATTTGATTTTTCAATCAGTATCTGCTGGTGTACCTCGCGGGTTATCACCTTATGCCTTGCATTTGGGATCAGGCACGAAATGACGGCTATAACAAAAAAGTATTGCCCGCCATTGCTGATAAAGGTATCTATAGTATAATCGCTAAACAGGTTGAAAAATAACGCGAGGAGCAAAATGGATATAAGTGTCTGAATAATGGAGTTAATAGGTTCCCAAAACACCTGCAGGTTAAAGAACAAAACAATGGCAGCATATAAAAGGAAGTAAATATTAAGATCCTGCGCATGAACTATAGCGCACAGCAGTGCCGACGTTGCCGAAAGTAGCAAAAAAGCAATGTGTAGCAGAATGCGATAGTTGTATTTTTTATCATGGAAAAAGTTGAACAAGATGTATATTACAAGAGTAATAATTATTCTTATGATAAGGAATTGTTCAAAAATATCTTTGGCATATATAAAATCGACAATACTAAAAGTCCAGAAAAGGAAGATGATTGCCCAGATTACATTATTGGTCTGAAACCAGGCTTTTTTGGAAATTTCTTTTAAAAATTCTTCTTTATTAATTTGAACAAACATTATAGTTTTCTTAATTTTTATATAATAAGAATTAAACCAGTCGTTAATTTAGTGCGAATAAAAGTAAATGAAAAAAATAGAGTTTTCAACATTGTTTATAAACAAACTGTTAGTAACGTTGGTGTTTTTAACATTGTCTTTATCGGTTAAAAGCGGCCCAAAATTGTCGCCCGACAGGGCTGCAATTTTTAAAAGAGCAAACAGCCTGGATAATGGGGTAAGTATCTCGTGGCTTGAGCAAATATGGAACAGCAATATCCTGGATAAAAATGCTATAAAAGCTACCGATTTTGCATTATTAAAACAGCTCGGTTTTAAAAGTATCAGGCTTCCTATAGCTTTTACTCATTTCCAGACTGATAATTTGATGCAAAAAGTTCTTAAACATATTGACGAAACTATTAAATTTTGCAGGTTATACGGGTTCAAACTCATCATTTGTTACCATTCGGGCAATATAAATGACGATAACTACTTAAGCGAAACACCTGGCATCATTAATCTATGGATCAGTTTAACCAAAAGATATATCAATGAAAGTCCTGATAATCTGTTCTTTGAGTTATATAATGAGCCGCCCCACATGGACCCAAATAAGTGGGAGGACGCGGCACATAGTATTGTAACATCGATAAGACAAATTGATAAAAAACGCACGTTAATTGTTGGGGCATCAAACTTTAACAGCATTTATGAACTAAGCCGCACCGTACCAATGAGAGATGATAACATCATTTATACCTTCCATTTTTATGAGCCTTTCTTTTTTACCCACCAGGGGGCCGGGTGGATTGGCGACCAGGAGGCAACAACCGGTATTCCCTTTCCATATAAAAAAGAAGGTTTCCCAGAACTTAACCCCAGGGCGAAAAATACCTGGGGCGAAACCAATTATAACCAGTACAGCCGGGATGGCAACGAACAGTCTGTTAAAGACAAATTGCAGATAGTAAAAAACTGGTCGCTAAAATATGATGTGCCTGTTTTATGCGGCGAATATGGCGTTTATAACAAATACGCGGATCTGGATAGCAGGTGCCGGTATATTAAAGCAGTACGGCAAACCTTAAAGGCCCTTAATATGCCTGGTATTATGTGGGATTATAACGCCAATTTTTCCATTTTTAATGGCGAGCCTTCATTGCAAAATCTGCCTGATTGTATGAAGGATGCCATAGGATATGCAATAAAAAAGTAAAGAAATATCAGCTATTATTTTAGTAACTTTGCACATTATAAACTAACCATGGTATTTTTTGAAGAGAAGAGAAGAGAAGTGATGAAGCATATTGAAAAATATATGCTCGAAAAGATTGGTGAATACCTAAAACCTGTTGATACCATATGGCAACCATCTGATTTTTTGCCCGATTCAACAAGGGAAACCTTCTTCTCAGAGGTCAAAGAATTACAGGAAAGCGCCGCAGGTTTGTCTTATGACCTGATAGCTGTTCTAGTTGGCGATACTATTACCGAGGAGGCCCTGCCAACTTATGAATCATGGCTTACCATGGTTGAAGGTATATCCAAAAATGAAGAAGGTGGTTGGATGAAATGGACCCGTCACTGGACTTCTGAAGAAAACCGCCATGGTGATCTGTTGAACAAATATTTATACTTATCGGGTCGCGTAAATATGCGTATGATGGAAGTATCTACCCAATACCTTATTGCCGATGGCTTTGATATTGGCACCGGCCACGATCCTTACCGTAATTTTATTTATACCTCGTTCCAGGAGCTTGCAACCAATGTTTCTCACCGTCGTGTTGCTTCGCAGGCTAAAAAGGATGGCGATACTTTGCTTTCAAAAATGTGTGGTGTAATTGCAAGTGATGAAGCCCGTCATGCCAAAGCATATAAATATTTTATTGAGAAGATATTTGAAGTTGACCCCAACGAAGCTATGATTGCTTTTGAGGATATGATGCGTAAAAAGATCGTAATGCCTGCCCATTTCCTGCGCGAAGTGGGTTTAAAAGTTGGGCAAACATTTGGCCATTTTACCGATGCTGCCCAACGCCTTGGAATATATACAGCAATTGATTATGTAGATATTCTGAAAGAACTCATTGAAGAGTGGCATATTGAAAGCACTGTAGACTTGAACGAAACAGGCGAAAAGGCCCGGGATTATATAATGAACCTTCCTGCACGTTTATTACGTGTGGCCGACAGAATGAAAAACCCAATGCTCGAATATAAATTCAGCTGGATAAATAGTTAATATTATCCTTCCAGTATTAGATCGGTACCCTGTTTGTCAGACAGGTCATTAAAGAGATCATTTAAAATCGATTCCACCGTTAACGAGTTTACATCGTCTACGTAGTGTTGTGACCGTGTGATCCATAGTTCCATCCCTTTTACCTCTATTCTGAATAAAAAGCCTTCATACAACACAGGCTCGGATATTTCGATTGCGTCGCCTGATTTTTTAATAGTAAAATTGATCTCGCTCTTCTTCTGCTCCTTAAAAGCGGAGTTTAAATTTTGCTTTAAATGATTATGCAGTTTGTCAATGTTGACGCGGGTATGCAAGGTTATGATCTTCATCTTAATTTGGTTTTCGTATAGTCAATCGTTTTTAATAGCACTCAATAGGTTTCGCCAATTTTATTAGTGATAAAGTTAATATGAGCTAGCCAGTAGTATTTTTTAGCCGTGGCTCATAACGGTCTTATTGGATTAATTTTGTACCCCTGCAGCCAATGGTAGCGCGCTTATGCAGTTGGTTAAATTAAAATACAACCATTTTATAGTTTTGTTTCAGATAGCATTATTAAGAAACATGGTGTTGTTGTATATTTAAACATGAAAGTTAAAAACGAGATCAGAAATTCGATATTGATCATTTTAGGTATTCTTTCAGCTGGCATGGGGCTCAAAGGGTTCCTGCTCTCAAGCAAATTCATTGATGGCGGCGTTACCGGCATATCAATGTTAATTGCCGAAACTATCGGCTGGCCATTATCAGTCCTCATTTTTGTTATTAATATGCCCTTCCTTTTTCTTGGCTACCGCCGGTTGGGGATTTCTTTTGCTATAAAAAGTGCTTTAGCAATTACGGGCCTCTCACTTTGCCTTGCATTTATTCATTTTCCCGATGTAACGCATGACAAATTACTCACAGCCGTGTTTGGAGGATTTTTTATTGGTGTAGGAATAGGATTAGCCATTCGGGGTGGTGCCGTGCTTGACGGAACCGAGATAGCGGCCTTGCTTGTAAGTAAAAAATCGCAGCTGCTAAAAGTAAACGACGTAATATTATTACTCAATGTGGTTATTTTTTCAATGGCAATGTTTTTCCTCGGCGTCGAATCTGCACTCTATTCCATTCTTACCTATTTGGCGGCATCCAAAATGATCGATTTTATTCTAAATGGTATCGAGCAATATACAGGTATCACGGTGGTGTCTGTAAAGGGTGAAGATATCAGAAAGGCCATTACAGATATGGGCCGGGGAGTAACAGTTTACCAGGGAAACAGTGGCTATGGCAAGGATGGCCATATTAACGCCCCACGTGATATTATCTATACCGTAGCTACCCGTTTAGAGATCCCCGCAATAAAGCAAAAGATATTGAAGATTGATCCGGCTGCATTTATTGTTCAGCAAAGTATTGATGATACAACAGGCGGATTACTTAAAAGAAAAGGATTGCACTAAGTTTGATGCTTTGCTGACAGTACACTGATGCCGATAATATAAATTTACCTCCGCTAAAATAATAACAGTCTTACTATTATGGATTACAAATTACTTGGCCGCTCAGGCCTTAAAGTTTCAGAACTATGCTTGGGTACTATGGGTTTTGGTACCGAAGGTGGCTGGGGTGCCGACAAGGATACCAGTTTTGCTATTATGGATGCCTATGCCAATGCGGGTGGTAATTTTTTAGATACGGCCAACATTTATAAGCTGGGCACCAGCGAAAAGATAATCGGCGATTATATCAGCAACCACAATCGGGACTATTTTGTGCTGGCAACTAAGTACACATTAAAGGATAATACCACTAACCCAAATGCATCTGGCAATAACCGCAAAAATATGATGCGCAGTGTTGAGGAAAGCCTCAAACGGTTAAAAACAGACTTTATCGATCTGTTTTACCTTCATATATGGGATGATATCACACCGATTGACGAAGTAATGCGCGGTATGGACGACTTGGTTAGGCAGGGGAAAGTGAATTATATAGCCATTAGCGATACGCCTGCATGGGTGGTAGCTAAAGGCAACACTATGGCCGAACTGATGGGATGGAGCCAGTTTGTGGCCCTGCAAATAGAATATAGCTTGCTGGCGCGCACACCAGAGCGCGACCTGATCCCGATGGCCAAACATTTTGGGCTTACAGTTACTCCATGGGCGCCATTAGCCGGCGGGGCATTAACCGGTAAATATTTAAAAGGGGATAACGGCAGAATAAAACCTGATAGCAAGCGATTAAATGACCGGAGCGTTGAAATAACCAAAGTAGTAATGGCGATAGCCGATGAGCTGGGTGTTTCGGCAAGCCATGTAGCTTTGAAATGGACCATGCAGCAGGGCTTCTCCTGCATCCCTATTATTGGGGCAACCAAACTTAGCCAATGGGAAGATAACCTGAAAACTTTGGATGTTACTTTAAGCAACGAACATCTGAAACGATTGGATGAAGCAAGTGCCATTGAATTGGGTTTCCCCGGTGAATTTTTCAGGGAAGAGGGTGTTAGAATCAACACCTTCGGCGGGTTTTATGATCGGGTGGAGAAAAGGTAAGTCAGCCTTAAATTTTACTCACCTGTATAAGGATCTCTGATCTTTTTTGTGGAGTAAGTAATATGAGAGAACGTCACCTTACAATTCTTCCCCGTAGGTGATTGTGCCATAAACCCTAATTTGATAGGTTTGCTGGTGTTAAACTGCAAATGCCTGATTAGGAACCATTTTTTACCGTCCACAGAATAATATAAAGTGATCACATTATCAGCTTTGGCAATTTTGTAAAAAACCTGGTTGCCGGACATGGCTACCGAATTGCAATCGTCAGAAATATCTTTGGTTACCACACTCACCACACGGTGGATGCCGGTATAATCCTTTTCAAAGCAGAATTTTATCCAGTTCAGTTTATCGGCTTCCAGCACAATAGCTCCCCCATCCCATTTGCTGATAAAATCATGATGGATCTCTAGTCAATACAAAATTGGGATCGGCAATAAAGGATAGTCGTGGCGCATTATCGGTATTGTAGGTAACATTCGGATCACGGAACATGTCTGTTTTTTCGCCCGCCTCAATAAATATACTTTCCGGGTTTATTTTATAGCTGATGGGTTTGTTTGTCCACGATAAGGGATGCGGGATCCTTGAAAATTTAATAGGATCTTGTGCATGTAATCCGGCAAGGGTTATTACACCTAAAATGATGATTATCAGGATTATTCTTCTCATATAGTTTATGCTAGAATAAATTTAAGAGAAAAAACAGCAAATTAAAAGATCAATCAAACCTTCTCAAATAAGCAGTGGTCACCAATTCACCATACCAAATATTGGTAAGCTTATCCATGCTGAACCAATAATAGCCCGGAGAGTATTGCAGCACTTGTAAGTTTTGCGCAGGCATAAAGCTTTGTGCCAAAAGGAACTGCTTTTTATGCTGACTATTCTCCACCACATCCATCACAATAAAACAATGCCCCGGCGAACCGCCATGAATAAATACATCACCTGCTTTTAATTCGTTTGGATTGCTTACCGGGTGCAGTTCTTTCTCTAAAGACAGCGTACCGGCATACATAAAAACCAAGTCCATATAGTGCATAAAAGTGGTATAACCATAATCCTTTTTCGCTTTTAACACCCAATGATCATTATGATAACGATAGCCATTGGCATAATGAATATAGTCGCATTTAAACCCGCTTACGAATTTAAAGCTTATGGCGTTATAGTTTTTTTGTTGATACAGGTATTCGCCCCGCAAGCGCATCACCACGTCGGCGCATTGCTGCAGGTCCTGGTTGCCTACACTGATATCAACAACTGCGGCAGTTTCTATATCCGTGCGGGCTATTTCACCCGTATAAGTTTTAGTGTGCGTTCCGGTAGGTTTAAGCGGTAAATTTTGGAGCCATGCCCCGAAACTGTTTGGTTCGGTTTTTCGCAACGTATAACCGGCAGGAGTTTTAAATCGGGTTAAAACATTATCAGGTGGATTGAAAGATACAAATAAACACATGCTGATAATTGCTAATGTACTTCTCATCCCTTTGATCTTTTGTTTGAATATAGGTCTAATTTATTAACTCTGGTCTGTATTCAAAGTGCATCGTATCAAAGTGATACCATTTGCCGCCCCAAATAAATCCATTTTTTTCGAATATGTCCACAATCATCCGGGGTATCCTGTTCCTGTATTTTACATCAGCATCTTCATTGGTGCATTTGCAACTCCATTGCCAATAGTCTGAGTACGCGGCATTTATATCAATCGTCATCCCAAAACTATGCATGCTATGCCTGTTTGTTCCGTTGATGTTGCGCCAGGTGAAAGTGCCACCGATATTGGTGAGGTATTTTTTTAATTCGGGGTGTTCATCCAGCTCTTTCGATATTTGAATTAGCTTTTTATCAATGCCGTTAACTTTGGTCACTGTGACCTTTTGCCCAATTAACTTTGGGCACCAGGTTATTTCGGTTAAATGCTGTTTTACCTCTTTTTCTGTCGACCCATACATTTTCATAAAGAATGGCTCACTTCTTATGCGGCCGGGATCGAAATTTTTAGGTGGGATTGACTTTAATACACCTGTTGTATATGTTTGATTAAACATGTCCTTAACATCCGGCTTTTTAAGCAAATTCTTAACTGATTTGTTTTTGATACCATCATCCCATAATAGCTTACTGCCATCTTTGAGAATTAAATGGTTGTTAGCAAAGCCGACAATAAAATCAGGGTAACATTTGATTAACTTTTTTGCGGTAGGGGGAATCGAGTCAACGGGTTTATTGATTTTTGTTTTAGCGTCTGATTGATTTGGATTCCAACTGAGTAAAAAAGCAGCGACAAGGATTATTCTTCTCATTTGGTTTATGGAAGATTAAATTTAAGAAAAATCGGTAGCCTAACAACAGGCAATTGTTATAATAAGTATATTGTTCTACTATTCCCCGATCACAATGAAAAAAATTATCCTCGCCTTATTCTTTATAATAGCATTCCTGTCCAAAGCCGGCGCACAATCCTTAATGGGAAGCCAGGAGTGGCGTGATCTAATAAATAACCTTCAAACCGAAAGCTGGCAGGATGCCAATACAAAATCCTTGTCACTTTTAAATCAAATGCCAAATGCCGCCCCGGATGATCCTACTGCGGCTCTTTTAAGGACGATGTACATCCATTCGGAAGCGGGTTTATTGAATGACGGTAAGGTAACGCAGGATGAAGCAATTAAAGCGGTTAAGGGATTTACCGGAATGATGATCATCTTGCCCGGTCATCGGGTGGCCTTAAAGTGGGCACTTAATACTATCCAGTTGGTGAATGAAAAAACGGATACACTTTTTGTTACCGAAACTAATAAGAAAGGCACCGATATATTTGCCTTTGATTATATAATACTTAACAATAAATGGTCGATTGAAGATTTTAAAAACCGCGATGGTGAACTCTATAGCCTTGGCGGCATTATCAAATCCATTACCGTTGAGGGGCACATGCTCCCGCGTTTTAAGGTAATTATTGAGCGTGGGATATATCAGAAGTATGAATGATGAATCCGAATTGCAGACTTACGAAGGTTTTAAAGCTTTGTGCCAAAATGAACTGAGGGTATTTAATCATTGAGAATTACTAAAGCCTTGACCAGGACACCTACATATTCCTTCTATACTGCCCCCCAACCTCATACAACGCATGTGATATTTGTCCGAGGGAGCAATACTTGCAGGCTTCCATCAAACTCTCAAAAATATTCTCCCCTGCAATGGCTTTGGTTTGCAGCTCCTTCAGCAGGGCAGGGGCTTTATCGGCATTCCGTTTTTGGAAAGCTTCCAATGCCTCGATCTGGAATTGCTTTTCTTCTTCCGTCGCGCGGATCACTTCAGACGGGGTTATCGTTGGCGAACCTTTTTTGTTGAGGAAGGTATTTACGCCCACTATCGGGTATTCGCCATTATGCTTCATGGTTTCGTAGTACAGCGATTCTTCCTGTATTTTACTGCGCTGATACATGGTCTCCATTGCGCCCAGCACCCCGCCTCGGTCGTTGATGCGTTTAAATTCAGCTAAAACAGCATTTTCTACCAGGTCGGTAAGCTCTTCAATAATAAATGCGCCTTGTAGCGGGTTCTCGTTCTTTGCCAAACCAAGTTCACGGTTAATGATCAGTTGTATCGCCATCGCCCTGCGAACCGATTCTTCCGTTGGTGTGGTGATCGCTTCATCATAAGCATTGGTATGCAGCGAGTTGCAGTTATCATAAATAGCATACAATGCCTGCAAGGTGGTACGGATGTCGTTAAAATCGATCTCCTGTGCGTGCAGTGAGCGGCCACTTGTTTGGATATGGTATTTTAGCTTCTGCGAACGGTCATTACCCTTGTATTTGTTTTTAATAGCCTTGGCCCAAAGCCTTCTTGCCACCCTGCCGATCACCGAATATTCCGGGTCGATACCATTGGAGAAAAAGAATGACAGGTTTGGAGCAAAATCATCAATATGCATCCCCCGGCTCAGGTAGTATTCCACGTAAGTAAAACCGTTGGATAGAGTAAACGCCAACTGCGAAATAGGATTGGCCCCAGCTTCGGCAATATGGTATCCTGAAATAGAAACCGAATAGAAATTCCTTACTTTTTCATTAATAAAATACTGCTGTATGTCGCCCATCATCCGCAGGGCAAATTCTGTAGAAAAGATGCAGGTGTTTTGCGCCTGGTCTTCCTTCAATATATCTGCCTGTACCGTACCGCGAACGGTGGATATGGCTTTAGTTTTTATCTTTTGATAAACGTCGGCAGGGAGAACCTGGTCGGCAGTAAGGCCTAACAACATTAAGCCTAACCCGTCATTGCCATTTGGCAAAAAAGCCTCACCTAAATCCTCTCCTTTGGAGAGGATTTTCCTTTCTGGCTGTTTATCCAGTTTTTCTTTTATCTTTTGAATGGTACTTTTTGTGCCATGTATTACTTCTTCATTAGTAAAACGGATTACTTCAAAACCCTCTTCATTCAAAACTTTTGTTCTTACCTCATCTTGCTCACTCGTCAATTTATGGTATCCGCCATCAACTTCAATTATCAATCCTTTTGGTAAACAAACAAAATCAGCTATATATCCATCAATAGCATGTTGCCTCCTGATTTTATATCCTGTTTTATTGTTTCTTAATTCCTGCCACAAAATATTTTCTGCCTCAGTTGGATTTTGCCTATTCGACTGAGAGTTCGCTTTTAATGCCTCCCAAATTTTCAAATTAGCAGTTTCATATCCAAATCTTTTGGTTTTTAAGCCACTCTCCTTTGGGGAGGGGTTTGGGGTGAGGCTTCTAATGCCTTGATACTTCGGTCTTTCTGCTCCTTTATCATCATAAACCTCCTTAAACTTCGCTTCAACCAAATGCTCCAGTTGGTGTTCCCTGATGTATTTTTCACATTGCTGATCGATAGCCGCGTTCATGAAATATCCCAGCAGCATAGGCGCCGGGCCATTAATGGTCATTGATACCGATGTAGACGCATTGCAAAGATCAAAGCCCGAATACAGTTTTTTAGCATCATCCAACGTGGCGATGCTGACGCCTGAATTGCCGATCTTGCCATAAATATCCGGCCGCACATGCGGGTCTTCACCGTATAGGGTAACCGAATCAAAAGCGGTAGATAAACGGTGTGCTGGCTGGCCCAGTGAAACATAATGAAAGCGCTTGTTGGTACGCTCGGGGCCACCCTCGCCTGCAAACATGCGGGTAGGGTCTTCGCCTTCGCGTTTTATAGGGAACACCCCGGCAGTGTAAGGAAACTCTCCCGGTACGTTCTCGGTAAGCAGCCAACGCAAAATGTCGCCCCATGCCTCATACCGTGGCAGTGCTATCTTGGGTATTTTTAATTGCGAAAGAGAAGTGTAAAAAAGTGGCTGTTTGATCTCCTTGTCCCGGACTTTATAAATAAAATCATCAGCTTTATATTTTTTTACCGTTTCCGGCCATTCATTTAAAAGTCGTTTGCATTCAGGGTGAAGATGGCCTTCCAGGTGTTTATAAATATCATTAAGAGCCTCACCTAAATCCTCTCCTTTGGAGAGGACTTTGCCCGCTACTCCCTCTCCTTTGGAGAGGGCCAGGGTGAGGCTTTGCACTCCCCTTACCTGGAACATTTGCTGCGCCACCTTGCATTGTTCATTCACCCATTCATGATATTCCTGGCTGCTCTCGGCAATTTCGGCTAAATAACGGGTACGATCTGGCGGTATGATGTATATCTTTTCTGATTCGCCCCAATGCAGCATGGCCGTATCATATTTCTTTCCCATAAAATCCGCGCCGGTTTTCTTCTTCAGCGCACGCATCAGGGCCTCAAACAAATTGTTCATCCCCGGATCATTAAACTGCGATGCCATGGTGCCATATACCGGCAGGTCTTCGTCTTTAGCAGTAAAAAGGTGGTGGTTGCGTTTGTATTGTTTGCGCACATCGCGTATCGCATCTAAAGCGCCACGTTTATCAAACTTATTAAGGGCAACAATGTCGGCAAAGTCCAGCATATCAATCTTTTCCAGTTGCGTTGCTGCACCAAACTCCGGTGTCATCACATACATAGAAAGGTCGCAGTAATCGGTGATCATCGTATCCGATTGCCCAATGCCCGAAGTTTCAACAATGATAAGGTCGTAACCCGCCGCTTTGCAGATATCTATAGATTCCTGTACGTATTTGGATAGCGCCAAATTAGCCTGACGTGTAGCCAGCGACCGCATATACACCCGCGGACTATTGATGGAATTCATTCTTATCCTATCGCCCAACAGCGCACCGCCGGTTTTTCTTTTAGAAGGATCAACTGAAATAATAGCCAATGTTTTATCAGTCTCCATCAAAAACCGGCGAACTATCTCGTCAACCAATGATGATTTACCTGCTCCGCCGGTGCCTGTGATGCCCACTACCGGGGCAACTCCCTTTGAATCGCCCGTGGCAGGGAAGACTTTGGCTATCTCTTCCTTTAAAGCACTCCCTCCCGGGGAGGGTTGGGTGGGACTCGTGAGGCTCTCATTTTCTGCCAGTGTAATCAGCGATGCTATCGCCTTAATATCCTTCTCTGGGAGGTGTTTTAGTTCCCCATTCAGCTTGGTAACTGTGCGGAAATCGCATTGCTGCAGCATATCATTTATCATGCCCTGCAATCCCATCGTGCGGCCGTCATCAGGCGAGTAGATGCGGGCTATGCCGTAAGCCTGCAGTTCCTCTATCTCTTTAGGCAATATTACACCGCCGCCACCGCCAAATATCTTGATATGGCCCGCTCCGCGCTCTTTCAGCAGGTCGAACATATATTTAAAATACTCCACGTGTCCACCCTGGTATGATGTAAGTGCTATGCCCTGCACATCTTCCTGTATGGCGCAGTTCACCACTTCATCTACTGAGCGGTTATGCCCCAGGTGTATCACTTCGGCACCTGACGATTGCAGTATGCGGCGCATAATATTAATGGTCGCATCATGCCCGTCGAACAATGAAGCAGCGGTTACAAAGCGTATTTTGTTTTTGGAATGATATGGAGAAACAATTTCCATGCAGGCGATAATTGATTGGACACAAAATTAACCAAAATTACCTTGCAAAAACTATGCTTGCATAATATTCTTTGATGATGTGCACATGCGTAAGCAGCGATGGCATGAGCGGTTCCCCTTTTCAGAGCGATAGAGAAAAAGCACCACAAAAAAACGGGAGCCATAAAAAACGACTCCCGTTTCGGAAATGATCTGCAATATAAAATGTTTAATTTTTCTTAGAGGATGTTTTCTTTTCCTCTGTTTTCTTTACTACTGTCTTAGTAACTGTATCTTTTTTACTAGTGTCTTTTTTGCTGGTATCAGGTTTAACTACCGAATCGACTTTGGTAGTAGCACTTGAGTCTGTTTTTGAAGAATCTGAATTACCACCAGATTTATTTCCTTTACACCCTGCAATAGATAAGGATAATGCAAGTGCTATCAGTAGAAGCTTAACGTAGGTTTTCATGTTATTGATTTTTAAAATGTTATACTTTAACGGTAACCCTGATACAGCAAAAAAGTTTTTCTAAAGCGAAGCTCCCGGTGGTAATTTAGCCACCTCAGTTGTTTTGGGAAGCAGTTGTTGCCGGGGCCCATCAGCACGGGTAACCAGAGTATAAAAAGCCTTTTTTTGCTGCTTGTCATTAATAGGCTTATTATTTATTACGGCCTGCACTGCCGAAACGGCGTCATTATATACCAGGTCCACAGCCAGGTCTGATGTGCGGTCATATTCTGCTTCCGGCATATCGTACCAGAAACCACAATAACTTAAAACGCGATAAAACTGCCTGTCGCGCATTTCCTGGTGCAGTAGTTCATAGTCGCTTGCATCCGGATTAACTAATTCAATACGTGTAGTGTAACTTGCCATTGTTCTAAAATTTAGGTTTTAAATGAATCCCAAAGTTGAGTTAAATTAACCCCTGCCGCAAGGCGTTTTTTAACGGTATTTTTAGCGTATAAGCCGCAAGTAAAACTACTGAAAGGTTTAAAAAACAATTAATTATAAATTCAATCAGCATTAGTTTATGGGTTGAGATATTTGGCACTTTTTCAGAAACTCTGTTAATATGTTATTCTTTTACAAAAGCCTGCAATTTGTTTAATTGTTCGCATTCAGGAAATGATGAAAGCATTTTGTGATGGCTAGGCATGTTTTACTGCCTTATTGTGTTGATCACAAAAGCGTATCTTTGCCAATTCATCGGGGTGTAATGATAAAAGTAGAAACAGCGCTACAGCAAGGTATTAAGGGATATAATAATTACGGGGCCTGGCTGCGTGAGAAATATAAGGGGCAGCGGGTATTCAAAGTAATAGTTGATGGCGGTTTTACTTGCCCAAACAGGGATGGGTCAAAAGGTTATGGCGGCTGTACTTATTGCAATGTCGATTCCTTTACACCATCTGTATCCCGCAATAACCCATCCGTGCGCGAGCAGGTGATACAGGGTGTTGAGCGCGCCCGCAAGGGAAATAAAGCCGACAAGTTCATCATCTATTTTCAGCCCAATACCAATACTTACGCCCCGGTACATTATTTAAAAATGATGTATGACGAAGCCCTGAGTTATCATACCGAAGATATTGTGGGCCTCTCGGTAGGTACACGACCCGATTGTATCGATGCCGAAAAGATTGCCCTGCTGGAAAGCTATGCAGACCGTTTTGATGTAGACCTGGAAATGGGTATGGAATCCATCTATGATGATACCCTTGGACAGATCAACCGCGGCTGCAAACACGAAGACCTGGTAAATGCCCTTGAGTTGGTGAAAAACAGTAAATTAGATGTTTGTGTGCATACCATCTTCGGTTTCCCCTGGGAAACTAAAGAAATGATGTTGCGCTATGCCAATGAGATCAATCGTTTCCCCCAGATCAAATTTGTGAAATTCCACCATCTGCATATTGTAGAAGGCTCCGTAATGGGCGTAAAATATAAACGCGAACCATTTGAGTTATTTAGCCTGCCAGAGTATACAGATTTTCTATGTGAACTATTACCTCTTGTTCGTCGGGATGTAGTGATACAGCGCTTATTCGGCCTTTCGGATATGGAACTGCTAATCGCGCCTAACTGGGGCCTCAAAAAATCAGAGATACAGCATTATATTGATAAAACTATCGCCGATAGGGGAATTCAGCAGGGCTCGGCTTTTGTGTAAAGGTGCCACAAATGCGGAAGTGCCCTATTGAGAAGAAATCATATTTTAACTATTAACCAAATAAGTAGTTTGGTATGGGCAATAATGGGGAAAAATAGCAACAGATTTTTATTTAATGGGGAAAATAATCGATAGTATTTACAATTATTAGCCCAAAAAGCATAATTATTTTGTTCTAAACATTAAATTTAACCGTGGCATTGTTATTGTCTTTATAATTATAGTTTAAATTAATTATTAGAAGAGTAGCTGAGCGCGAGGTTCGGCTCTTTTTATTTAATAGCATTTTTAATGGCACAATTCTTCAAAAAGCACCCAGTGATATTCCCCCGGTGTAATTTTCAATTTTATTTAGAGAAAACTTTTTCACTTGGTTAATACTATTTGCATTTAACTACAAATCGGACAATTTCATTATTATTGCTTTAATTTATACCAATCCATAACATTGCTGCAAAAAACAGCGTAAAAACTAATAAAATACAGTTTTGTCAAGACCCGACCTGAAAAATTACATTCCGGCCTTAACAGGCGTACGTGCCCTTGCAGCCTACTTAGTTTTTATTTCGCATTATGCTTATGTTTTTGATGGCGATTTTCCCCACTTTTTAAGACGGTTTTTCCTGGAGTTCCATATCGGGGTAACTATCTTCTTTGTGCTTTCGGGGTTTCTTATAGCTTTCCGTTATTTTGATAGCTTCAAATTAACATCCAATTGGTTTAAACAATATCTTAAAAACCGGGTGGCGCGCATCTATCCAATGTATTTTTTACTTACACTGGGGTCATTTGTATACTATTTCTTTACAGGCGAGCCAAGTATAGTTGGGGACTTTCCAAGTGCCATCGGCTTATTTTTTATGCACATAACTTTTTTGCGAGGCTTTTTCTATGATCTTAACTTTACCGGAATAGCCCAGGGCTGGTCGCTTACGGTAGAGGAATGCTTTTACTTTTCGGCGCCGTTTATATTTCTTATCACTAAGCGGTATAATAAATTCTATTTGCAAATACTGGCCATCACAGGCTTTGGATTTTTAATGGTGCTCATCTTCCGCAATGTAAACTGGTATGGTTTCTTCGGCAATTTTACCTTTATGATGCTGTATACCTATTTTGGGCGCTGCTTTGAGTTTTTTGTAGGGATACAGCTGGCCATGTTTGTACGCAAGCGCGGATTAGAACGTACCAACAAAATACCATACACTTATATCGGATTCTTCCTCATTTTCTTCTGCGTAGGTATTATGTCAAGGCTGGCTATCCCGCGAGGATGGTCGGCAGGGTTGCACAACCCCTTTGGCATTATTACTAACAACTACCTGCTGGCAGTATCTATAGCTACATTTTTTTATGGATTGATTACCGAAACCAGCGGCCTGAAGAAAATATTAGCCAATCCCTTTGTTGAACTGCTGGGCAAAAGCTCCTACATATTTTACCTTATCCATCTTGGTTATATGTATGCCATGCTACACAAGTCATTTAACTGGCTTAACGACTGGAGTTTTTCATTATATGATAAGTGGGGTTTAGAGTGGCATTCGCCTTTTGAATGGGATAGCCTGAACTTGTTATATGCTTTCATCGTATTAAATGCCATATCTATATTCTTATTTAAATTTATTGAGGAGCCTTTGAACCATTATATTCGTAAATCAGACTTTCTGATAAAGAAAGCAACAACTTAAATGTATTATACTGTACTTTTAAATACTTTCTTTAAAATAAATATTGCACAGTGAAACGAGGTAAACTTTTAATTATAGTTTGTGGAATAATCGGCACAGCCGGATATCAAAGCGCTGTTGCCGGCAATTTATTAAAAGCTATTGGCGGCGGTAACAATAGGCATCCGGTTGTTGCAGATTCAGGCAAGATCAACACAGAAGTAAGTACGGTATTAACCGCGCATAGTAAAAATGCAATTTTTAGTTCGGCGGCTACGTTTACTTTTGAGGTGAAAAACCCCACTGATGCAGAACAAGCGGGAAAAGTATCGTACCAGGTAACTACCGAAGCCGGGAAGGTATTACATATAGACTCTGTTAAAGTGAAGATCGCAAAAAACAGTTCAGAGAAGTATGATTTTGAGATCCCCGAATCAGACCCCGACTTTTATAAAGTAAACTTCGCAGTTAACGTTACCGATTATGATGATACCACCCGGAGAGCTTTTGGGATCAGGCCGGAAGAGATCAGATCAACCTATAAAAGGCCTGATGATTTTGATGCCTTCTGGCAAGCCGCTAAAGACGAGCTGGCCAAAGTAAAGCCAGAATATAAGGTTACCCATATGCCCGGTATGGATACTAAAACCTGCAGAGTGTTTTTGGTTCAAATGCAATCATTGGATAATGTTACTATCCGGGGTTGGCTAACCGAGCCTATAGTAAAAGACCCAAAGAAAAAATTTGCAATAATATTGGCCTTGCCGGGTTACCAGATAGAGCTTCCTCCAATTTTAACGGAGGATCCGGATGTGGCGTTTTTAACTTTAAATGTAAGGGGGCAGGGTAATAGCCGCGAATTTTATAATGCGCGTAAGGAAGAATATGTTATTCATCACATCGAAGATAAAAACAAGTATGTAATGCGTGGCGTAGTGATGGATTGCATACGGGCCATGGATTTTATTTATGCCCGGCCGGAATTTAAGCACGATAACATTTTTGTAAAAGGGGGTAGCATGGGTGGATTTTTGGCCGTAGCAACCGCCAGTTTAGATAAACGCGTAAATTTATGTTCGGCACAAAGCCCCATATTTGCTGATATCCGCAACCTGGTAACCCGCGTTGATTTTCCAATCAGTTATATTAATATGTATCTCAAAACTCAGCCTGGTTTAACCTTAAACAAGATATTAAATAACCTTGATTATTTTGATGCAAAAAACTTTGCTCCAAATATTACATGTAAGCTTTTGATGAGTATTGGTTTATTGGATACATACGTGCCGCCAACTAATGATTATGTTGTTTTTAATGATATGACTACAAAGAAAAAGATCTTTATTTCTAAAAATTTGGGCCATGATGTCGCTCCGGCCTACATACGGCTCGAAGAAGCATGGATGCATGATGAATTTGGATTGTTTTAATAATTAATGCGAACCTGGGCAGGTATGATATGAAATTTACTAACACCCGTTTAAAATATTTTTGTGTAGTAGTGCTGCTTTTTATTGTGGCACAGCAAAAGAGCTATGGGGGAGGTTTCCCCGTAAGGCCAAACAGCTTGTTGCTTGCGCCCTCTGTAAGCTACTTTTATGCTAACAAAGGTTGGGATTCAACGCGCAAATTATCGTCATTCCCGGCTGGCGGGCATTTCTCGTCTATTTCTTACCAGTTGTATGCGGAATATGGTATCAGCAGGCGATTTACATTTGTGGCGTCGCTGCCCTTTGTAACCAACTCCTATGAGCAAACCGGTTATAAAACCACAGCCACAGGCTTAACCGACCTGGAAACAGGCATACGGTATTACATCGCTAACATTAATTATAACTATTACTTTATGGTTACGGGCACAGTTGTTACCCCGTTGTATACTAATCCAAATTTAGGATATGGCCAAAGTGGCGCCGAGCTTAAATTCTCGTTTGCGGGTAAACTTGGCAATAAATGCACTTTCACGCTCGAGAATGGCCTCCGGCAATATTTCGGAAGCGAAGGCCCTTTCCAGGATAGGTATAATGGTACTTTTGGCGTAACAGTTGATAAAAGTTTCAAGAACCAGCTTGCAGTTTCTTTTGGTGGTTTCTATTCAAAAAGTGATTTTACCAAATTTGCTCCAAACCCGGCTATTAATAAAAACTTTGCCTTCAACCAGGTTTCATTGAGTTACGGCCATTCATTTAGCAGGGAATTCTCTGTATTTTTAACGGGAGGCAAATTTATAAACGGCCGCAATACCGGCGATGGCTCAAGCGGGTCTGTATCATTTATTATAAGGCCATTTTAAAGATATTGTTATTGAAAAGATCCATGACCAGATTACTCATTATATTTTTTCTTTTACCTTTTTACTGCCTGGCGCAAACTGCGGATAGTTTTACACAAAGTGGCAATGAAAAAGCAAATAGAAAGGACTATAAAGGTGCTATAGCCGATTTTACAAAAGCTATTCAATTGAAGGATAAGAGCGCTAAAATTTATTTTTACCGTGCAAACGCTTATGGTAACATTGATGATAATAAAGCTGCCATTGCTGATTTTACCAGTTCAATAACGCTCGACCCTTCAAATGCTGATGCCTATTTTTATCGTGCGAATGCCAGTAACGCTATTAGGGCATATAAAAATGCTATTGCTGATTACGATAAAGCGATATCAATAAACCCGCATAATGCCGATATGTATCATTATAGGGCTAATGCCAAATCTAACCTGGGAGATTATGCCGGGGCAATAGAAGATTTTAACAAAGCGGTACAGTTAAAACCCAATGACCCACAATTGTATGAGTACCGGGGGGTTACTAAAAGTAATATCAATCAGCATAAAGAGGCGATAGCTGATTATGATATCGCGGTTAAACTTGACCCTAAAAATGCTGACCTGATATTTTACCGCGCAAACTCAAAGGGTGCCGTAGCTGATTTTAGAGGAGCCATAGCCGATTATACTTTGGTTATTGCCTTAGCCCCTAAAAACTCGGATGCGGTTTTTTACCGTGGAAATGCTGAGGCCAATCTTAATGATTATGGCAGTGCAATTGCTGATTATAAGAGAACTATCGCGCTTGACCCTAAGAAACCTAATGTATACAGATACCTGGCAAATGCTTCGGCTAATAACCACGATGCAAAAGACGCCCTAAACTATTTCAGCAACTTAGTTAAAACAGACCCGGGCAATCCTGATGTATATCTGTATAATGGGATTTTGAAAAATAACCTGAATGAGCAGAAAGAGGCCATTGTTGATTTTGACAAGACAATTGAGCTTAGCCCTACTAATTCAGAGGCTTATCAAAATCGCGCTAATGCAGAATTAAACATTAAGCATTATGCTGATGCAAAACGTGATGCCGACATAGCCATAAAACTTGATCCTAAAAATAGCTTTGCCTACACAACACGTGCAATTTTAAAGCTGAAATCGAAAGATACAACCGGCGCTATGGCCGATCTGAATACAGCGCTTACTATAAATAGCCGAAACGATTATTCGTATACCTTACGTGGTGATATAAAAACCAGCCTTGGCGATTTCAACAGCGCCCTACCCGACTATGAAAAAGCCATTGAATGCAATCCCGGCAATGCGGAGAGTTATTTAAAACGCGGAAACGCGCGGATAAAAACCGGTAACCGAACCGGCGCTCTGCAGGATTATAAAAAAGCGATTGAGCTTAATCATAAGGGCGATAGCTTTTACATCCAGCTGGGTGAAGCGATGGTAAGGAGTAAATTTTTTGATGAAACACTGGTATTATTTAATTCGCTTGTTGTGAAAAACCCCAGGAATGCGAATTTTTATGTTGAGCGCGGAATAGCTAAGAAGAGCCTCGGAAATATAGAAGGCGCCATAGCCGATTATAACACCGCCTTGCAATTGGATACAGCATCAATCGGGGCGTATCAAAACCGCGGGAACGCCAGGCTCGCTCTAAAAGACTATACCGGTGCATTTAAGGATATTAATAAAGCTATTGCTATACTGAGCGATAATGACGAGGCTTACTTTTTACGTGCTGGTGTTAAAATGGCTTTGAAAGACTACCAGGGCGCTATTGACGATTATAATAGTGCTTTATTTATCAGCCTGGCCAATACAAAAGTATATGCCTACCGTGGACTTGCAGAAAGTTTGCTTCCCGATGCTGAGCGCGTGGTTGCTGATTTTAATGAGGCAGTAAGGCTTGATCCTAAAAGTGAAGATGTGTATAATTTACGTGGTCAAGCGAAAATGAATTTGAAAGATGCAACCGGAGCAATTAAAGATTATACCATTGCCATTGGGATAAACCCCGGCGATCCGGCAGCTTATTTAAACCGCGGATTGGCAAAGATAAATCTGTCTGACAAAGGCGGTGCCTGCACCGATCTGAATAAGGCGGCAGAATTGGGCTCAAAAACAGCTTCTGATGAGATAAAGAAATATTGCCATTGATAACGATGTTATTTCGATGGCGGTGGGCCAAATAATTTCTCAATCGCCTTTACACGATAGTCAAATATTTTTTTGATTTGTTTTTCTACCAGCAGGCTGTTGGCTATCCGCCCAATAAAACCATACGGAACGGCATAATTCAGGATGTCGTTCATTAACACACCTCCTTTTACTTCTTTAAAATGATGTTGGTGATGCCATAGCGCGTAAGGGCCAAAGCGCTGCTCGTCCACAAAATATTCCATTTCTTTTACATGGGTAATTTCGGTCATCCAGTTCATTTTGATACCCCATATAGGTGAAACGATGTAGGTGATAATCATCCCAGGATACATTTTAGCGTCCGAATTGTTATCAGAAGTAACGATGAAATTCATCTCGGGCGGCGTTATCCTGGAGAGATTTAGCGGCGATGAGAAAAAATCCCAGGCTTCACTTAAACTGATGGGAATATTTTGCTCTGTTCTTAACAAATATGTTTTCACAATGCAACTTACGATATAATCGCATCAAAAGTTTTATTACAGGCTTCCTGAAGGCAGTTCCATGCGCATCGCTATCATCAGCTTAGCGAAGCCTATTTTTTCGTAGGCCTTAATTGCAGGCAGGTTATCATTGTATACCTCTAACCTGAATTCTGTAACGTTTCTCGAAATTGCCCATTGCTGCAATGCTTCAATCACTTTTTGGTTAACACCTTTCCCCCTGTAATCGGGTTTTACGAACATAAAACCTAAATAGGCATGTTTTTGATGGTTAAAATAAATTTTTGAATTTTCTATGCGGGCATATCCCGAACCAATGATCTCAGAACCCGACTCAGCAACAACAACCTCCACGTCCGGTGATCTGATCATGCCGGCAATATCATAATAATGGATATCCCCAGATTGTATGGTCACATCAAAAGGCCGTTCAGTGTTGATCACACCTTTTTCAAAACCAAGAAGTATATCAAGATCATTTAAGGATGCTTTCCTTATTTTAATTTGTTCCATATAGAATGATAATTGCAGGAAAAATAAACGATAAAGTGACGGAGCGGTTTATTAGCCAATTATGCCTGCTTTTCTGTAGCAATAGGCAAATCTCTCCTTGACCACTCACTCCAGGAGCCCACATACAATTTAGGGCTCTTTATACCAGCATAATCCATTCCCAATAAGGTATGGCAAGCCGTAACTCCCGATCCGCAATGAACAATAACCTCTTCGGCAGCAATACTGCCAAATGTCTTTTCATAAGCTTTCTTTAATTCCTCAGCTGGCAGGTATTTCCCGTTTGCATCCAGGTTAAAGGTGTAAGGCAAATTTATGGCTCCGGGTATATGACCGGCAATTAAGTCTATGGGTTCTGTATGTCCTAAATAACGTGGGCTTTCCCGCACATCAATTACCATCTTTGCATCGTCTGCGGCTGCATTTTCCGCTTCTTCAATAGTAACCGTTCCGCTGTATTCCGCTGGTACCGGATAGTCTGCCACAGGTTCAGCAATATGGGGCTCAGTACTTAATGGTGTGCCTGCATTTATTGCAGCCTGTAATCCGCCGTTCAATACCTGCACTTTGGTATGACCAATGGCTCTGAGCATCCACCAAAGCCTTGCACCGCCAAAGGCAGCAGCTTTATCATCATATACAACTACGTGGCTTTGCGGTGTTACACCCCATTTACCCAGCAGTTTGGCAAAATCTTTTATTGGTGGCAAAGGGTGACGGCCGCCATGCGCCGCATCTTCCGGTTTTATGGCAAGGTCTTTATCCAGGTCAGCATATTGGGCCCCTTTCAGGTGTCCGGCAAGGTAACGGTGATAGGTGTCTGCCCCGGCGCGGGCATCAATAATGATAACGGGGTAAGCGGCCGATGTTAGTTCATCGATCTCAATTAGTGGCGACATGGTAAAATGCATTATACATCAAAGATATAAATGCGACGGCAAATACAAACCTTTTTTACAGGTATTTGATTTACTGCACTATTTTATTGGCGCAATAAGAACTTGCAAATGCTTCTGGCTTAGCTTTAAATACAAAACCCATACTTAAAATGTATCCCATAGCCTCGTGCAGGGCTTGGTTAGATTTAAACATCGGGTTGGTATTGATATCGGCATGTACTTCCAGGTCAACATCATACAAGTCCAGCAGGTCGCAAAGTTTATAGGCAATGTCGATAGATTTTTGTACCTCTGAAAGCATACGTTCCTTAATGCTCATTTTTTGCCCCGTCCGTTCCTGGTGGATGAACATAAAGCCGCCTCTTTTTTCACGCAAAAAAACAATTACGGTAGCAAAATCGGTTACATTGCCTTTCACCTGCGAGTCGGTGCCGATACAAACTTTAAGCTTATTGCCAAGTAAGGTTTCTCTTTCGATAGCTTTTTCAACTTCTTCGAGAATCGGCGATTGGATGATCTCGCCGCTAAATTTTCTCCAGGTCATATAAATTATTTTAAGTTAATTTGTTCTGACCTTTTTTACAGGTCTATAAAAATAAGCGATAAGCTTTCATATAAACATTAAGCGGGTGTGATTTATTTGTTAACACTTTCCTAATTATCAACAAGTTAAACCTGGTATAATTACTGGCAATTACTTCATCAAAATACTGATAAATGCAATTTACCATATTAAACGTTGTTAATGAAGAATTATCGCAGGTAAATACAAAAATGGCGGGTATTGCTTTATAAAAATGCCACTTGTTGTTAATAGTGAAATTAACGGGCATCTGTATTGCGAAAAATATTTATTATTGAGCTATTTAAGCTATATATTTATCAAAATTGAAAATCAAATGAAAATATCAAATTGGATATGGGCTATTATTCCTGCTGTAATGGTAGCAGCCTGCACCAACAAGCAGGGGAATTCATCGTCTGAAGTTCCCAAGCGTACCGTGTTTTTTGACAAAAGCGGTATGGACACTACGGTAAAACCCGGTGAGAATTTCTTTTTATATGCTAATAGAACCTGGTTGAAAAAGACCAAAATTCCTGCATCCGAAACCGGATGGGGTGCTTTCTACGTTATGCGGGATACTAATGAAAGCAGAATTCATGCCATTTTAAATGAAACTGCCGCGCATGATGATACTACTGGTAGTATGGCGCAAAAAGTGGGCGATCTGTATAAAAGCGGGATGGATACTGTAGCCATAGAAAAATTAGGATACGATCCGGTTAAGCCGCAACTTGCTAAAATAAATGCTGTAAAGGATTATAAAGACCTGGTTAAGTTAGCTGCCGATGGTTATAAAGAAGGAGATGGGTTTCTGTTTGGTTTTTATGTTTGGACAGATGATAGGAACAGTACCAAAAATATGGCCCATTTCGACCAGACCGACCTGGGATTGCCAAACAGGGATTATTATTTTAAAACAGATTCGGCATCCAAAAAAATACGGGATGAGTATGTGAAGTATATTGCTAAACTATTTTCTTTAACAGGAGTTGATGCCGCAACCGCTAACAAAAAAGCAACCAGTGTTCTAAAACTGGAAACTGCTATAGCGCAATCGCATCGCACACCGGTTGAATTGCGGGATCCGCAGAAAAATTACAACAAGTTTGCTGTATCCGATTTCCAAAAACAAATACCGGATATTGACCTGGCTGATGCCTTTAAACGTATGGGTTTAAAAACGGATACCATTTTAGTTGGGCAACCAGGCTATTATATAGCGCTTGATGGTTTGCTAAAGAGTCAGCCAATTGATGTTTGGAAAGATAAAGCCACTTTTGATGAGCTTAACGGCGCCTCGGAATCATTAAGCAAAAATTTTAGGGACGCTCATTTTGGTTTCTTCGGCAAAGTACTTTATGGTCAAAAAGCGCAAAGAGACCGCTGGAAACTAATGGCAGAAAATGTTGACGGCGGTTTGGGTGAGTTGCTTGGACAATTATATGTACAAAGATATTTCCCCCCCGAAGCTAAGCAGCGTATGCTGGCCCTGGTGAATAATTTGCAAAGTGTTTATCGTGAACGCATACAAAAGCTTGACTGGATGAGCAATGACACCAAAAAGAAAGCGCTTGCAAAACTGGATGCTTTTACTAAAAAAATAGGCTATCCTGATAAGTGGAAAAAGTATAATGATGTTACGATTAGCAAAGACGCTTATTATAAAAATCAGGAGTCTATATCAAAGCATAATTATATGGTAATGATCAATAAAATAGGCAAACCGGTTGACAGGTCTGAATGGGCTATGACACCGCCAACTATTGATGCCTATAATAACCCGACTTTTAATGAGATCGTTTTCCCGGCAGGGATACTGGAATTCCCTTTCTTTGACAAGGATGCCGATGATGCGGTTAATTATGGTGCCATTGGTTATGTTATCGGCCACGAAATGACTCATGGTTTTGATGACCAGGGGCGACAATATGATAAAGATGGCAACCTGAAAGATTGGTGGACAAAGGAAGATGGGGATAAATTTAAAAAACGTGTACAGGTAGTGGTTGACCAGTATGGCAAATACACTGTTTTAAATGATGTACATGTAAACGGCTCACTTACGCAAGGAGAGAACCTTGCAGATGTAGGAGG
>JAQBOK010000314.1 GCA_028288085.1 Mucilaginibacter sp. | reverse complement strand
TGCTTTCGTAACATTTGTAAGCGGTATTATCTTTTCGGTGGGCTCTATCTATTTCCTGTTTCAAAACGGAATAATGCTGGGATCGTTTGAATATTATTTTTTTAGCAAAGGCCTGGGTCTGCAATCCATATTGGTTATCTGGATACATGGCACTATTGAAATATCATCGATAATTATAGCCGGCGCTGCGGGTTTAGTTTTGGGCAATAGCCTTTTATTCCCTAAAACATATACCCGGCTGGAATCATTAAAAAGAGGCGCCAAAGATGGCATGAAGATGGCCGTAGGCTTGGTTCCACTATTTGTTATTGCGGCTTTTTTTGAGGGTTTTGTTACCCGCCATACTGAAATGCCCGAATGGCTCAGCGTTACTATATTAGCAGCTTCAGTATCCTTTATTATCTGGTACGTAATTATTTATCCAAACAAAGTCTATAAAAACCTAACCTTACATGTCTAACATTGAACTTGCAAAGCCCCGTGATTTTGGAGAGATCATAAATGATACTTTCATATTTATACGGCAAAATTTTAAACCTCTGCTGAAGTATTTTTTTATTTTCAGCGGCTTTTTTATCCTTGCTTCGGCAACTACCTCAGTTTTGATGCAAATTAAAACCATTAATGTAGTTAATAATTATAATCCAAGCCGCTTTGATAATGGTCTATCAGCGTTCTCGTATCTAACTGTTAATGTATTGTTAGCTGTGATATTTATACTGGTTGAATATGTTTCCATTACAGTAACGGTTTTATGCTATGTGGCGCTTTATAAACAAAAGCAAAACAACGTTCCTACAGTTGATGAAATGTGGGGCTACTTTAAGTTCTATTTCTTAAAAGTATTGGGAAGTACAGTGCTAATATATATCATTGTGGTTGTAGGCTGTATTTTTTGCCTTATTCCGGGCATATACCTTTACCCAATTATGGCTTTAGTTTTACCTATAATGGTTATAGAGAATACCAGCCTGGGTTATGCCTTTAATCAAAGCTTCAGGCTTATAAAGGACAATTGGTGGCCTACCTTTGGGGTACTCATAGTTATCGCCATCGTTATTTACGTGGCAAGTTTGGTGGTAGTAATCCCTTCAACAATACTTAATGCCGGCAATCTTTTTATACGCATTACTAAAGGAGCGGCCCCGGTAACACTTCCCGTGGCCATACTATCCACTTTATTACAGGAGGTTTCCCACGTTTTTCATATTATAACAATAGTAGCTATATGTTTATGTTATTTTAACCTTTCCGAGAGTAAGGAGGGCACTTCATTGATAGAACGTATTAACAAATTTGGAACGAACGCCAATGATGCAAACGCTACACCGGAAGAATATTAAAATGCGTGTTTTTTTACCATTTTTATTTTTTATCCTGGTAGTTAACCTGGGCTATGGCTCCATACTTTTAACCAAGCCCGAAAAACCAAAACAAACCAAGCCTGCTGTGTTACAAGTTGACACTTCAACGGCTGTTGGCGTACGACATTTTAATGAGTCTGCATTGAAAGACTATCGCAGGCAGCCAGAATTTAATTATAATGAAGAAGCTACCGACCTTTCGGGATGGACACGTTTTTGGCGGCAATTTTGGAACTGGATTACCCACTTATTTGATTTTAGCTCAAAAAGAGGCCTGACCATAGTAGGGGTCATATGGAAAGTAATTGAACTTTTATTAATTGCAGGCGGATTAGGTGCACTGGCATTCTTTATAGTGAAGTCGATGGGATTAAATGTGCTTAATATTTTTCAGCGGAAGCCCACAACGGCTCCAATACCCTACTCGGAATTTTTTGAAGATATAAATAAGATAGATTTTGACGTAGAGATAGAAAATGCAGTATCAAAGCATAACTATCGTTTCGCAGTACGGCTTTTATACCTAAAATGCCTTAAACAGCTTAGTGATTCCGGACTGATTGCCTGGCAAATAGATAAAACCAATAACACCTACATTAATGAGCTTACAAACGATGAGCAGCGCACCGCGTTTAAAATGCTTACCCGCCAGTTTGAATATATTTGGTACGGTGAGTTTTTAATTGACGCGCCTATTTACAAGGATATCGACCTGTCATTTCGTAATTTTAATAACCGTGCAGCATGAAAGACTTTAAGATATATCTTTCTTTAGCGATGCTTGGGCTTATCCTTTATGTGGTTGCGCAGTATAACAAACCCGCGCCTATCAACTGGCAGCCCACCATGTACTATAATGATAAAGTTCCATTTGGCACCTATATTCTGTACAGACAATTACCGCAGCTATTTCCGGGTGTAAAAATCACCAACACCAATCAGCCATTGTATGAGTTGTTTCATAACAAAACCCTTGCCGGTAGCAATTATATTATCCTCGCAAAAACTGTCAATATAAACAAACACGATTTTGGGGAAATGGTTAATTACATCAAATCCGGTAATTCAGTTTTTATTTCGGCGTTAGAATGGAAAGGCTTGATGTCTGATACCTTAGGCCTGGAAACCAATTCAGAATATAAACAAAAAAGCATAGGCTTAAACTTTACTAACAGCAAATTAAAACAAGCAGATAATTACAAGTTTGATCGCGAGATCGGTATCCAATATTTTAGCAGCTTTGACACCGCGCACGCAATAGTGCTGGGGAAAAACGAGCTTGGCCATAGTAACTTACTTTGCTTTAAATACGGAAAGGGCAGTTTATACCTTTGTGCCAACCCTTTGCTGTTTACAAATTTTGGTGTGCTAAACAACCGTGGAGCGGATTACGTTGCAAAGGCACTTTCATATTTGCCATATCTGCCAACACAGTCTAATATTTACTGGGATGAATTTCAAAATGGCGACATCGTCGATGATGCGTCACCACTAAGGGTATTTTTTGACCATGCCAGCCTGGAATGGGCCTATTATATTGCCCTTTTCAGCCTGTTGTTTTTTGTGTTTTATGAAACGAAGCGCAGGCAACGGATTATTCCAATTATCGAACCCTTAAAAAATTCCACTGTCGATTTTGTGAACGTGGTTGGCCAGGTATATTATGAGCAGAGAAACAATTTAAATATTGCCCAAAAGAAAACCCTTTATTTCCTGGAGCATTTACGCACGCAATACTTTTTAAAAACCACCTTGCTAGATGCAGATTTTATAGCCAGGTTTGCCAAAAAAACGGGTATAGAACCCGCGTTCGCACTTGATATTATTAATCATATCAAATATGTGAATGTTCAGGACCAAGTTACCGACAATGAATTGATTTACTTAAACCAACTTATCGAACACTTTTATACCCAATCCAAATAAATATGGAAGACGAACTTTTTGAACAAAGAACCGATCTGAGCAAGTTGAGCGCTGCAGTTGAGCAAATAAAAGTCACCCTCGGACAGATAATTGTAGGGCAACAGGACACCATAGAGCTGCTGATTGCAGGCATACTGGCAGACGGGCATTTACTGATAGAGGGCGTACCGGGTGTAGCAAAAACACTAACAGCAAAACTAATTGCAAAGGCAATTGATGCACGTTACTCGCGCATCCAGTTTACACCCGACCTGATGCCTTCTGATGTGTTGGGCACTTCGGTATTTAATCCTAAAACTGTTGACTTTGAGTTTAAACAAGGTCCAATATTTGGTAATATCATACTGGTTGATGAGATCAACCGGGCGCCTGCCAAAACACAATCAGCCTTATTTGAGGTGATGGAAGAACGCCAGGTAACCATTGATGGCAAAACCTATAAAATGGATGAGCCGTTTATTGTATTGGCTACCCAAAACCCTATTGAGCAAGAAGGAACCTACCGACTCCCTGAAGCTCAACTGGATCGATTTTTATTTAAAATTGAAGTAAAATATCCCTCCCTCGAAGAAGAGATTGCCATACTTACCCAGCAACACCAGCAAAAAACCAATGAACAGCTTAGCCATATCCAACCTGTATTATCTAAGGATGATATTATTTCGTTGAGGGCACTGGTGAGGGGATTTTATGTAGAACCGAAGATACTGGAGTTTATAGCCAAGATTATTTTTGAAACCCGTAATAACAAGTCGCTTTATTTGGGTGGATCGCCACGGGCATCCCTTGCTATTGTAAACGCAGCAAAAGCACTTGCAGCTATCAGAGGTCGGGATTTTGTAACTCCCGATGATATTGTTTGGGTAGCCCCGGCTGTGTTAAGACACCGCATTATGCTTACACCTGATAAAGAAATGGAAGGTGTGAGCCCGGATGATGTTGTAAAGCAGATTATTCAGAAAATTGAAGTACCACGATAAACGTGAAAAATATCTACAGCTTATTCTATAAAAATCTTTTTTTAACCAACCGGCTGTTTGCCGGCCTGGGGGCATGCTCTATATTCTTTTTATTATCATTCTTCTTCCCCTGGCTAGGCGTATTGCCCGAATTATTTTTTTGGATTCTAATATTTCTGTTTATTGCTGACGCGTTTTTACTTTACCAAACTTCAAAAGGTGTATTTGCCAAACGGCATGCCCCAGAGCGTTTAAGCAATGGGGACGATAATGAGTTGGGCATTTATATTGAGAATTTATATCCCTTTAACGTTGATATGGGCATTATTGATGAGATACCTTTTCAGTTTCAAAAACGCGATATTTGGTTTAAAACTTCGCTTAAGCCACATCAACATAAACTGATCAATTATCTTTTACGCCCAACAAAGCGCGGGGAGTATGAATTTGGTGATATCCGGGTGTATGTTAAATCACCTTTAGGGCTTATCAGGAGGCGTTATAATTTTAGCCAGGCCGAAACCCTGCCGGTATATCCGTCGTTCCTGCAAATGCGCAAATACGAGTTGATGGCTATTTCAAACAGGTTAACTGAGATAGGAATTAAAAAAATACGGCGGCTGGGACATAGCCTCGAATTTGAGCAGGTGAAAAACTATATTGCCGGTGACGACTACCGCACCATCAACTGGAAAGCTACTGCGCGCCGTGGAGATCTGATGACCAACATTTACACTGATGAAAAATCACAGCATGTGTATTGTGTGATTGATAAATCGAGGTCGATGAAAATGCCTTTTGAGGGATTAAGCTTGTTAGATTACGCTATAAATGCCAGCCTGGTATTATCAAACGTGGCTTTGTTGAAAGAAGATAAAGCCGGGCTGATCACCATTGCAGAAAAATTAGGGTCTGTGGTTGCTGCAGACAGGCGCCCGGTGCAATTAAACAAGATAATGGAAGTGCTTTACAAGGAAAAAACCAGGTACCTGGAAACCAATATGGAGCTACTATATTCTACCATTCGTAATGTGCTTAAGCAACGCAGCCTGGTTGTATTTTTCACCAATTTCGAAAGCATGTCTGCACTGGAGCGGCAATTGCCATTTCTAAAACGTATCTCCCGGTTTCATTTGCTTTTGGTAGTGTTTTTTGAAAATACCGAACTCAAAAAGCTAAGTGAACAGCCCGCCGGTAATGTGGAAGATATCTACATAAAAACGATCGCCGAAAAATTTGCTTATGATAAGAAACTGATCGTAAAGGAGCTGGCAAAACATGGCATCCAGTCTATTTTAAGTACGCCTCAAAACTTAACCATCAATACCATTAACCGGTACCTGGAACTAAAAGCGAAACAAAAGATATAAATTATCAGGTACCCGGCAGCAGGTGATGTGTGGGTAGTTTCACATCTGCATCCCTTAAGTCTTTCACTATTTTCTCCTGCAAAAACAATTTAACTGCAAAATAATCATTCGCATTAACCCAAACCCGTACCGTAAACCTTATTCCGTCAATTTCTAATGCGATAACACCTATTTGGGGTTCAGGGGTGAGTATTACATCAGGTGTTACTTTAATTGCGTTTTCAATAACGGTTTTCACCTGTTCTACATCAACTATGTAACCCAGCTTCAACTCAAAATCCAATCGCCTTTGGCCGCCACGATTTACGTTTACAATAACTTCATTGAACAATTTGCCATTTGGTATAATGATGGTACGATTATCCGGGGTAATCAAAACCGTATAAAAAAGCTGTATGGAGGTAACGTTTCCATCTTGTCCCTGAGCTACAATATTATCACCCAGATCAAAAGGTTTTAGCAATAAGATGAGAACTCCACCGGCAAAATTTTGGAATGTGCCCGATAAGGCTAAACCGGCAGCAACGCTGAAGGCGCCGATAATGGTACTGAAAACCGTTAGCTCAAAGCCTATAATTTTTAAAACTGATAGAATCAGTAATACATATAAAGCAGTAACTGTAAGACTTAAAAAAAAGGGTTGTAGTGTAGAGTGGATTTTTCTTTTGCTCATCCGGCTGCGCATACGCGCTCTTAGTACCCTGATGAACCATAGACCGGCAAAAAATATTACTAATCCAAATAAATAATTTTGCCCATTATTTATTATCCAATTATGGAATTGCTTGTAGAATTCTTCGAACCTCATATGTAAGGGCCAAAGTTAATAATTTATTTATTTGCCGTAGATGGTTACAAATAATTCGGGGCCTTTTATAAATAACCACTCCACTATTTGGGTTTTTAAATGCTTTGCTGTTTCTGTAATCACTTTCATATCTTAACTTATTCAAATGCCATGCCTGATAACTATCTTATTGACTTACAATACAAAAATAGGCTTAATAGTAACCAGATTATTACTTAATCAATCATTTGATTAACAGATGACACTGCCTTTACCCTGAGATGACGAAAGGATGGTTCATTAAAAAGAAATCCCTGTCTAAAAAAATAGACAGGGATTTATATACTTATTAACTTAAGTAGGTAAGCAAGATTACATCATGCCGCCCATACCGCCGCCGCCCATAGGAGGCATACCACCACCTTTTTCATCTTCCGGATCGTCAGCTAATACACATTCAGTTGTCAAAAGCATTGCTGCAATTGAGGCTGCATTTTCTAATGCTACACGGCCTACTTTAGTAGGATCGATGACACCAGCGCCAATTAAGTTTTCATACTTATCAGTACGTGCATTATAGCCAAAATCACCTTTACCTTCTTTTACCTTTTGAACTACTATTGAACCTTCAATACCAGCGTTTTCGCAGATCTGACGTAAAGGCTCTTCAATAGCGCGACGAATGATCTGGATACCAGTATTCTCGTCATCATTATCACCCTTTAAGTTAATTAAAGCATCAACTGCACGGATGAACGCAACGCCACCACCGGCAACTATACCTTCTTCAACAGCTGCACGGGTTGCATGCAATGCATCATCAACACGGTCTTTCTTTTCCTTCATTTCAACTTCAGATGCAGCGCCGATATACAATACAGCAACACCACCTGATAATTTAGCTAAACGTTCCTGAAGTTTTTCTTTATCGTAGTCAGAAGTTGTAGTTTCTATTTGAGTTCTGATCTCACTAACTCTTCCTTTTATTATTTCAGAGTCGCCATCACCATTGATGATAGTTGTGTTATCCTTATCAATAGAAATTTTTTCTGCCTGGCCTAACATAGAAAGATCAGCGCTTTCCAGTTTATAACCTCTTTCTTCTGATATTACAGTACCACCAGTTAAAATAGCTATATCTTCAAGCATTGCTTTACGACGGTCGCCAAATCCAGGAGCTTTAACAGCAGCAACTTTCAGTGAACCACGAATCTTGTTAACTACCAAAGTAGCTAATGCTTCGCCGTCAAGATCTTCAGCAATAATCAATAATGGCTTACCAGTTTGAACCTGTTTTTCAAGGATAGGAAGCAATTCTTTCATTGAAGAGATTTTCTTATCATAGATCAGGATATAAGGGTTTTCCAGTTCAACTTCCATTTTATCCGCATTGGTAACGAAGTATGGAGAAAGGTAACCACGATCAAATTGCATACCTTCAACAGTTTTAACTTCTGTTTCAGTTCCTTTTGCTTCTTCAACAGTAATTACACCTGAAGTTCCAACTTTCTTCATCGCGTCAGCAATCATTTCGCCAATAACTTCATCGTTATTTGCAGAGATGGATGCTACTTGTTTTATTTTACCGAAATCATCACCAACATCTTGTTTTTGTGATTTTAAGTTCTCTACAACAACCTTTACAGCTTTGTCTATACCACGTTTCAAATCCATTGGATTTGCGCCGGCTGCTACGTTTTTGATACCCGCAGTAACAATAGCCTGTGCTAAAACTGTAGCTGTTGTTGTACCATCACCTGCTATATCAGCAGTTTTTGATGCCACTTCTTTTAACATTTGAGCGCCCATGTTTTCAATAGGATCTCTTAACTCAATTTCTTTCGCTACAGTTACACCATCTTTAGTAATAACAGGTGAGCCGAATTTTTTATCAATAATTACGTGACGACCTTTAGGGCCTAAGGTTACTTTAACCGCATTGGCTAAAATATCAACACCGCGCTTTAACGCATCGCGTGCTTCAACATTGTATTTAACTTGTTTTGCCATCTTTTTTGATTTTTGAATTTGAATGTTTTAAAGTTGAAATGTTGTAAGGTTATTCTTTAACAAATTTCAGCAAGCTTAAGGCAACTTTAAAACCTTTAAACTTTGCAACCTTCAACAAATTTTTTACAGAACTGCGTAAATATCAACTTCCCGCATAATTAAGTACTCTTTGCCTTCGTAAGTGATTTCAGTACCGGCGTATTTACCATATAGTACAATATCACCAGCTTTTACCGTTGGCTTTTTCCCTTTTGCATCTTCTTCAGATACTGAAATAACTGTTCCTTTTTGTGGCTTTTCCTGAGCTGTTTCAGGAATGTAAATTCCTGATGCCGTTACAGTTTCTGCTGGAGCAGCTAGTACTACTACTCTATTTTCCGTGCCAGCAATTGGTTTAATGTTTATTGCCATAATTATAATAATTTGATTTTATAAAAAGTTTAAAGTTTCGTAGTGACAATTAAACATCAATTATGCCAAGCAGGTATAAATTTCAAAATTGGCATATTAACTGTTCAATTGTCACCTTTAGGTGTTTGAAGTTTTTTATTCTTAACGATGGCTTAACTTAATAATGTCATCGTGTCAGTATATCCTTAGCCCAAAAAAGGCTTTGGAGTAATTTCCAAAGCCTTTTTTAGAATTTATTTCCTATGGGTTATTTTTTAGCACCTTTTGCCGGTATTGAAATAGGCGTACCAGGCGATGTAGCAGAACCAGATGGTGCAGAAGCTTTATTAATTGTTTTTTGCAGCTCGGGATTCTCGTTTTTTGCTGAACCGGTTTTAACCGAAATATTTATTGCAAGCGATATTACCATTAATGATATAGCAAGTATCCAGGTTCCTTTTTCTAAAAAGTCGCCCGTTTTTTGCACACCCATTAATTGGGATGAACTTGAGAAATTAGATGTTAAACCGCCTCCTTTGGGGTTCTGGATCAATACGATCATTCCTAAAAGCACACATACTACGATGGCCAGGATCACTAAAATTAAATACATTTCTTTATATATTAATTGGTTTTTCTTTCTAACAATTCAATTTGGTTGGCAAAGTAACG
>JAQBOK010000293.1 GCA_028288085.1 Mucilaginibacter sp. | reverse complement strand
CAACCGGAGGGGAAATATTGCAGCAATTACTTTTTGATTTATCAAAAAACAAATCTTAGATTGCGTCAAACCGACACATCAAACTTTTTGTCTTCATGAAAAAGCAAACTAAAATAGCCTTTGGCGTTTTGATACTGGCAGTGCCTTTTGTTTTTTATTCTTTTATCACTGCCATAAGGGTATCAGTTGTTCGTACAGAAGCTGGCCTTGTATCAGGCGTAAAGAACAGCACGGGCGATGTAACTGCCTACAAGGGCATACCATTTGCCGCGCCACCGGTAGGCGAACTGAGGTGGAAGACCCCGCAGCCTGCAAAACACTGGGATGGTGTAAAAAAATGTGATGCCTTTGGGCCAAGCCCCATGCAGCCAAAGCCAGTGCCTTTTATGGTGTACACAGCTGAATTTCTGATACCTGAACAGCCCATCAGCGAGGATTGCCTGTACCTTAATGTGTGGACAAATGCCAAAACCAAAGCGGATAAAAAACCTGTTTTTGTGTGGATATACGGTGGTGGTTTTACAAGCGGCGGCACAGCCTGCGCTATTTACAACGGCGAGGCGATGGCTAAAAAGGGAGTGATATTTGTTTCAGTCAATTATAGGGTAGGGGTGTTCGGCTTTTTAGCACACCCCGAACTGACTAAAGAATCCCCGGATAAAGCATCTGGTAATTATGGTTTGCTTGATCAGATAGCGGCGCTTAAATGGGTAAAGAAAAACATTGCAGCCTTTGGCGGCGACCCGGATAAAGTAACCATAGCCGGGCAATCGGCAGGTTCTATGAGTGTAAATTGTTTGGTGGCATCGCCATTAACAAAGGGTTTGTTTAACAGGGCCATAGCCGAGAGCGGGTCGCTGCTGATAAAAAATCCCATGCTGGCATCAAGCAGTTTACAAAGTGCCGAGGAGCAGGGCGCAAAACTGGCCGAAAAGGCAGGAGCAAAATCATTGGCAGAAATGCGGGCAATGCCGGCTGAGGAGGTAATGAAGAAGTTGCAGGGAAGATACGCGCCCATAGTGGATGGTTATGTATTGCCGGAGTCTGTAGCAGATATTTTTGCAAAGGGCAAGCAAAACCATGTGCCATTACTTACCGGCTGGAATGCTGATGAAGCGTTTGTTGCGGGGTTTAAAAACAAAGAAGATTTTAAAAAGCAAGCGGAAGCAGATTATGGCGCTGATGCTGCTGAGTTTTTAAAATATTTCCCTGCCGAAACCGATGAACAAGCTGCACGTTCGCAAATTGAAATAAACCGTAACATGATATTTGCCTTATCGGGATACAAATGGGCAAACATTCAGAGTAAGGCGGCAAACTCGCCGGTGTATGTTTACAACTTTGCGCGCAAGGTGCCTGCAACGGGTGATATGGTAAAATACGGCGCGTTCCACACGGCAGAAGTGTCATACGTTATGGATAACCTTAAATTTCTGAACAACCGGCCATTCGAGCCCGCCGATGATGCATTGGCAAAGCTGATGTCGGCTTATTGGGTTAATTTTATAAAAACAGGCAACCCCAATGGCAACGGCCTGCCTGCATGGCCAAAATATAACACAACGCAATACCAGGCAAAGGTATTTAACGCAAAAACGCAGACGGAAACCTTGCCAGGCAAAGGCGGATTGGATTTTTTATTGTCGAAAACAGAGAAATAATCCCATTATAAATACGCTATTTTTGTGCCTGTAAATACGCAATTATAGCCCTATGATCAAAAATTTGGAGATCGATAGCTTCATCAAACTGGATAATACCATCCCGGTGGTTGATGTGCGTACGCCTGCCGAATTTACCCAGGGGCATATAGTTGATGCATACAATATACCCCTTTTTAGTAACGAAGAGCGTGTGCGGGTGGGCACCACTTACAAGCAACAGGGGCGGGAGCCTGCTATTTTACTGGGCTTTGATTTGACGGGTTCAAAATGGTCGGGCTTCATAAAACAGGCTTTGGAAATTGCCCCGGAAAGAAAAATAGCGTTGCATTGCTGGCGCGGCGGTATGCGCAGCGGCGCAATGGCCTGGGCACTTAACCTGTATGGTTTCGAAGTGTTTTTACTGGTGGGCGGTTATAAAAAATACCGCCGATGGGTGCAGGATCAGTTTGATGAAAAATATAACCTGCTGGTATTGGGAGGGATGACAGGCTCAGGAAAAACCCTTATACTGCATCAATTGCGCGAGTTTGGTCAGCAGGTGATTGATCTGGAGGGCCTTGCACAACACCATGGGTCGTCATATGGTTCAATGGACAGGATGATACAGCCCAGCCAGGAGCAGTTTGAGAACGAATTGGCAACCCAACTATACAAGGCAAATAACGATAAACCTGTTTGGATAGAGGATGAAAGTCTTACCATAGGGCACCGGTCTATCCCCAATGGGTTGTGGCACCAGATGCGGGAAGCTAAGCTGTTGAATATAAAAATACCACTGACTCACAGAGTTGATTTTTTGGTGCAGGAATATGGTCAGCTAAATAAGGATTTCCTAATAGAATGTACGCAGCGCATCTGGAAGCGTCTTGGTCCCGAACAAACAAAAAATGCCATATCAGCAATTAATGAGGGTAGGATAGCCGACTTTATTAGCCTGGTTTTGGTGTATTATGATAAAACATACCGTATCGGCTTAAGCAAAAGGCTGGCTGAAAGCATTTATGAGCTGGATGGTAACGATACAAATGCCATTAAAAATGCAGCGCTAATACTAGAACACTCCCATAAAATGGCAGAGGCCCTGCCACATATCAACTAAAAATGATCCTGGAAAAAATTAAATTGACACAATACTCGCATGGCGCAGGTTGTGGCTGCAAGATAAGTCCGGCTATATTAGACAAAATGCTGCATAGTCCCATCACTTACCAAACAGACAGCCGTTTGCTTGTTGGCAACGATAAACGTGATGATGCCGCAGTTTATGACCTTGGTAATGGCACCGCGTTGATATCAACTACCGATTTTTTTATGCCGATAGTGGATGATGCCTATGATTTTGGGCGCATTGCATCAGCAAATGCCATTAGCGATGTGTATGCCATGGGCGGTAAACCTATACTGGCAATTGCTATATTGGGCTGGCCGATAGATAAGTTACCGGCAGAATTGGCACAGAAAGTATTAGAGGGCGCAAGAGCGGTTTGCGCTGAAGCAGGGATAAGTCTGGCGGGCGGGCATAGTATTGACTGCCCTGAACCGGTTTTCGGATTGGCTGTAAATGGTATTGTTGATATTAAGAACCTTAAACAAAACTCAACGGCTACCGCCGGATGCCGCCTGTATTTAACAAAAGCGTTAGGAGTTGGCATATTAACTACCGCACAGAAGAAGGGTATTTTAAGGCCCGAGCATACCGGTATTGCCTTTGAAAGCATGGTGAAATTAAATAAGATAGGCGAGCCGTTAGGCAAATTAGCCTATGTTAAAGCGATGACTGATGTTACCGGTTTTGGGCTATTGGGTCATTTAAGCGAAATGTGTGAAGGAAGCAATATGCAGGCAATTATTGAATTTGATAAGGTTCCCAAGATTGATGTGCTTGATGAATACCTGGAACAAAATAGTATACCCGGGGGCACTGATCGTAACTGGACAAGTTACGGGCATAAAATAGGAAAGCTTACAGACCGGGAGAAACATATACTTGCCGACCCGCAAACAAGCGGAGGCCTGCTAGTGGCGGTAGAGCATGGTTATGAAAGTGATTTTGAAACTTTATTAAGGGAAGAAGGTATCCCCGAAGGGAATATTGTTGCTTTTGGGTGGTTGGAAAAACAAACAGAGCAACCCCTCATCAGCATAAAATGATAAAATGTTTAAAAAAACGGTAGGGGAAAATCAACACACACAACCCAAACCCCTGCCGTCCTTATAAATGATCAATGATCACTATCTTCTGTATAACTTCACCTTCCTGATGCGTATTACAGTAATTACGACCGGTGATTTAAATAGGTTGCCCGGTTGCAATATTCTTTCTTTAAAATGATAATTGTTTTTGCATTGCCTGTATGAACGCTTGCTGGTTTAATTTTTTTTGACAAAACATAATATGGATAAGGAGAGTATTAGTTAAAATTGCACCCGAATTGATATGATTTATAAATACTCCTTGTCTTTTAAAATAATTACATTTCTTGTTCTATCATTTGCCTATCAGCTTGCTTTTGGACAGGTAAAAAAACATCACCATAAAATTGCCCCTGCCACAGCCGTTACTTCGGTACCCGGGTTTAAATTCAAAACTATAATTATTGATGCCGGGCATGGGGGCAAAGATCCCGGTGCACATGGAGCTTATTCTAAAGAAAAGAATGTGGCGTTGGCTATTGCAAAAAAGCTGCGCACTGCCTTAACAGAGCAGGTGCCATCGTTAAATGTGGTGATGACCCGCACTACCGATAACTTTATTGAACTGCACCGCCGGGACGATATAGCCAGCGAAAACAAAGGCAACCTGTTTATTTCTATCCATTGCAATGCCACGGCGCAAAAAACTGATAGCGAAAGGGGGGTACTGCTGTTGGTTTACGGTTATCACCGTAAGGGCGAACAATTAGAGGCTATACGAGAAAACGCGTCTATTTATATTGAAAAAGATTACCAGCAAAAATACAGCGGCTATGGCGAAAATAGCGCCATTAATGCCATTGTTTTGAGCGCTTTTCAGCAAAAATTCCGCAAACAATGCATCCAGTTTGCCGATTTGGTGAACCACGAATTTAAGTCGGTGGACGGCAGGCATAGCCTTGGGGTAAAGGAGCAGGGGGTGTTGGTGTTACAACAAAGCGCCATGCCGGCAGTATTGGTTGAAACCGGCTTCATTAACAATCCCAAAGATGAAGACTACCTAAACTCCGCAGACGGGCAGGCGGAAATTGTGCAATCCATCATCAGGGCAGTAAAAAAATACAAGCAGAGTTTTGAGGATCAGCAGTAGGGGATAATTCTTTAATCAATACCCATATTTGGCTATGAACATTGGCATTTTTACCTATGGTACCCGGGGCGATGTGCAGCCCTACATTGCTTTGGCATTGGGGTTGATGAAAAAAGGGCACAGGGTAACTTTGGCGGCGCCAGAAAATTTTAAAGCATTTGTTGAAGGTTTTGGGTTGACATTTCACCCGCTGTATGGTAACGCAGAAGAAGGGATGAACTCGCCCGAAGGCCAAAGCGTGCTTCAAACGGAGAATACCATTAAGCTGATGAAATACTTCTTCGGGGTGCTAAACGGGATCAAAATACCCCTGCGAAAAAGTTATTTGGAGGGGATTAGTAAGGTAGAGGTAATTATTGCCAATTCGGCCACGTTGCCAATAGTAAGCGCTATTGCAGAAAAACAACATAAAAAGATCGCTCTTACCTATTTTATGCCCCCGCTTGTTACTACATCAGCATTTCCCCTGGCTGATTTTGACTTTCTGAATTTTCCATCGTACAATAAAATAACTTACAAATTGGCCCATAGTTTTTACTGGAAATTTGTGAAGGATGAAACCAATGAATTCAGGCAGGAATTGGGGCTACCCGTTTTAAAAGAAAACCTGTTACACTACATAGACCGGCAAAAGCCATTGGATATGTATTGCATAAGCCCAACCCTGATACCGCAGCCAAAAGATTGGGACGCGCACCATCAGGTAACCGGGTTTTTAACCATCCCAAAACAGGAAAGGGAAAACCACTTTTTGGATATGATTCCGGCGGAACTAAACACCTGGTTAACCGAAGGGGACAAGCCAATTTATATAGGTTTTGGTAGTAATGGCATTGGCAATACAGCAAAATTCACTACGGTGATCAACGATATTCTTGCCCAAACTAATGAGCGAATATTGTTTTGCACAGGCTGGTCGCGGTTTGATAACTTACCCAAAAACAAAAACTTATTTGTAGCCAAATATATAAACCACGAAGCAATTTTGCCAAAATGTAAGCTGGGAATTTTTCACGGTGGGGCAGGTACACTGGCAACCATGCTGCGCAACCACTTGCCTGTAATTATTATTTCTTTTTATACCGATCAGCCAACATGGGGTAAAATTGTAGAACGCATGAAATTGGGCGTCCACATTCCTCAAAAAAAATTAACCACTCAAAAATTGTTAACCGCCATTAATAGTGCTCAGGAACCGGCAATAAAAGAAAACGTAATTAAAGTTGGGGATAAAATAGCTCAAGAGGATGGTTTGCAGGTTACAATAGCGGCCATTGAAGAATATTTTGCATAGACAAATTCTTATATTTACCTAAACAATTCAACGGCCTGCTTTTTTAAATATTAGCTATGAAAACATCCGGAAATTTTTCGAGGCGTGATTTTATACGCGCTGGTTCAGTTGGCGTTGGCGCGCTGGCTTTGAGCAATCCTTTAAATTTATTTGCAGCTAAACCGGCCAAAAAGCTTGGTATAGCATTAGTAGGCCTGGGTTATTACAGCTACGGGCAGCT
>JAQBOK010000283.1 GCA_028288085.1 Mucilaginibacter sp. | reverse complement strand
GGTTATAACGACGACAGCGGCAGATTATGGGTAAAATCGGGTTCGCTTGATATTGGCGATGAACCATTCCAGGTAAATGCTGTATTTGAAACTGGTAAAAAGCCATCCACCTTTGCCATCCATTTAGCTGCAGGTCAAATTCAGTGGAGACGGGTGTCGGCCATGCTGGCTGCAAATATCCAGTCTAAACTGGACCAGTTTAATATTACCCGGCCAATTGCTGTGCGGGGCATAATTTCGGGCAGCTTCAATGGCGGAGATCCTTTTCTGTATGTTACTGCCAGAGTGAAAGACAATACCGTGATTACACCCGGCGGCACTATAGACGGCTGTAGTTTTGAAGGGATATTCACCAATGAATACCAAAAAGGAAAAGGGCTTAGTGATGATAATTCGGTGATCAGGCTGATCAACATGAAGGGGAGCTATAGAAATATGCCTTTTGTGATTGATACGGGCAGTATCGTCAATTTAAATAAACCTATTGCTACCGGGAATTTTAGGGCAGACTTCCCCCTGGCCAAGGTCAATGACCTTTTGGGCGACCAAGTGGCCCGGTTCAGCAAAGGTACAGCCAGTTTGAGACTTAGATATAAAGCAGATATTGTAAATTACCGGTTAAACAAGCCGCTGATTGCCGGGAGTATTATTTTAAGCAAGGCAGATTTTCGGTATTTACCGGAAAATCTCCGGTTACAAAACAGTTCAATTTCTATTTATTTAAGAGGCAATGACCTTTTGCTTAAAAATATACGACTGCAAAGCGGCCGTAGCGTAGTTAATATGGAGGGTAGGGTTAACAATTTTCTTAATTTTTATTACGATGCCCCTGAAAAGATTTTGCTGAACTGGCAGATAACAAGTCCGCAGCTTTACCTGGGCGAATTTTTAGGGTTCTTAGGCGGCGCAACCGGCAAGAAAAAGGAAATAAAACAGAAAGCCAATAGTGGAAATGTGATTGATCAGCTGAGCAACGTACTGGAAAAAAGCAGGACAGAAATGCATTTAAGAGTAGCCCAGGTGCACTATTTTAAATTTCTGGCCACTGATGTTCATGCAGAATTACTGACTTCGGAGAACCAGGTAATTATTCAAAATGTAGGATTGAAACACGCGGGGGGATTTTTAAGGTTAAGCGGCTCTGTTTCAAGGGGAGAAACGGTGAACCGCCTTGCCCTTAAAACAACCGTCAGCCATGTGGATATTCACGAGTTTTTTGACGCGTTTGATAATTTCGGGTTGAAAGATTTTACTGCAGATAACCTGAAAGGCTATTTATCTGCAAAGACCCAGATCACTGCAGGGCTGACTGATCGGGGTAGTATATTACCCGGCTCAATTAATGGGACAATGGACATAAACTTGCAGGATGGCGCGCTGATTGATTTTAAACCGATAGGCAGTGTTGCTAAATTCGCATTTCCTTTTCGTAATCTAAAAAATATCCAGGTGCATGATCTGAATGCACGTTTCGATGTGCGTGGTGACCAGATTACTATTTATCCCTTAAAATTTAGCTCAAGCGCGCTGAATATGGATGTGGCAGGCACTTATGGTTTAAATAAAGGCACCGATATAACTTTGGATATCCCCTTAAGAAACCCTAAAAATGATACCACCATTCATGATGAGCAAAAATTGCTAAAAAAAAGATATCATGGAATTGTATTGCACATACGGGCAAAAGCTGATTCCACAGGGAAAATCAAGATCGGTCTGAATAAGGATCATAAATAAACACACCGCATTACGGGCATTGCAAAGTGCAAAGTTTCAATACCGAATAATCATAGTGCATTAATATTGCCTAAAGATTTATTTTTTTAACTTTGGCCGATTAAAAACTTTCAAAAAAATGCCGACTGAGGTGAGTGACCCGATTTCATTTGATGTATTCAACATAGAACTTTTTTTCGAATCATCAGCAGACCTCTTATGTATAGCGGGTTATGATGGTTATTTTAAAAAAATAAGTCCCTCCGTTTCTAAATTATTGGGTTACACCAATGATGAATTGTTCGGAAAACCAATTCAGGAGTTTATTTATATTGAAGACAGAGACATAACAGCCAGGCATCGGAATAATCTTACAAATGACGTTCCGCTTCTGAATTTTGAAAACCGGTATATAACAAAACCCGGCGAAATTGTATGGCTATCCTGGACATCTATGCCTGTAGACAGCGAAAAACTGGTTTATGCTATTGCTAAAAATATCACCCACAAAAAGAAACTAGAAGACGACAGGAACACGCTTATTACCAATCTTACAAAGATCAATGATGATCTTAAGCTATTAACATTAACAACCTCGCATGATTTGCGGTCCCCTGTTAGTAATTTGCTTTCGGTTTTTAATCTTTTAGATGTTTCTAAGATACAGGATGAGGAAACGCTTGAGTTTATAAATATATTAAAGTCTGCTACTGAGAGCCTAAGGAAAACCTTAAATAATTATGTTGATGTTTTAAATCAAAAAGAGAGCTTAAGCGTGCTTACTGAAGAGTTGAATTTTAATGATTGCCTAAGTATGGTGCTATTATCATTAAACTCTTTGATAAAAAGTTCAAAAACTATTATCAATTTTGATTTTTCGGCCGCTGAAAAAATTAATTTTAATAAGTCCTACCTCGAAAGTATATTTCTTAACCTGATCACAAATTCCATAAAATATGCCAGGCCAGATCATCTTCCGGTAATATCTATTTATTCTGAGAAAGTTAACGGAATCAATCAATTGATTTTTTCTGATAAAGGACAAGGTTTTGATATGGAAAAGGTAAAAGATAAGGTATTTGGACTTAACCAGAAGTTTCATGACCATACTGACAGCAAGGGAATAGGGCTTTACCTGGTATATAATCATATTACAAGCTTAGGCGGTAAAATAGCCATTGAAAGTACAGTAAATGAAGGGACAAAATTCATTATCACTTTTAAAGAATAAATGTTTTCTATTTAATTGACTAATCTGCCGAAATTAACGCAGGCCTCAAGCCGAAAGATTTGAAGCTTTTGGTTTCACGATTTTTTACCCTTTAAAATCCTGCACTAATGTACCTTCCGATAATTAGCTATAACTTTGTATTGAGGCTGCCTTTTTTTGATGGGCACCTTAAGTAACAATAGTGATTAAATATGAATAGTTGTGTAAGTGTGGATGAAGTTTCATTATTATTACATTTAGAATGCCCGGAGTGTGGTACTTTACATCAGGCATCTGTTATCAATACGGTTTGCGTTAATCCCGCCTGCAGGTCAACTTTGTTTGCCAGATATGATCTTCATGGGGGGCTAAACAAAAATATCTTAACCGGGAGGCCTGCAAGCATGTGGCGCTATAAAGAGTTTTTGCCTGTAATTAATGAGAAAAATATAGTAACGCTTGGCGAGGGCTTTACACCAATTATCCCACTTGAAAATCTGAAAACCACTGCACCAGACAATAAGGTATACTGGAAAGATGAATCGGGCAACCCAACCGGATCTTTCAAAGCAAGGGGTATAAGTGCTGCAGTATCAAAAGCAAAAGAATTGGGCATCAATGCCTTGGCTATCCCAACAGCGGGGAATGCCGGTGGAGCATTGGCTGCATACGCTGCAAGAGCAGGTATCAGGGCCATAGTTTACATGCCTGTGCTTACACCAAAGGTTTTTAAAGATGAGTGCCTTTTATATGGGGCCCAGCTTGTGGAAATAGATGGCAGCATCAGCGATTGCGGCAAATTAGTGAATGAACATGCTTTACTTAATGATTGGTTCCAGTTATCTACCCTGAAAGAGCCTTACCGTCTTGAGGGTAAAAAAACAATGGGTTATGAAATTGCCGAACAATTTAACTGGCAGCTTCCGGATGTGATATTTTATCCTACGGGTGGCGGAACAGGCTTGATAGGTATCTGGAAAGCATTTGACGAAATGGAGCAACTAGGGTGGATAGGCAGCAAAAGACCCAGAATGGTTGCTGTGCAATCAGTAAGTTGCGATGGTATAGTTAAAGCTTATCATGCAGGCGAAAGCTCATCATCATTTGTTGATGGCGGTTTTACTATAGCCAATGGTTTACGTGTACCCAAACCTTATGCCGATAAATTGATACTAAAAGTGCTGAGCGAAAGTAAAGGCTATGCATTAAGTATCACCGATGCCCAAATGCAAAACGGTGTAAAAGAATTGGCCCTGCGCGAAGGTATGCTGATAGCGCCGGAGGGTGCTGCCCTATGGCAGGGCTTTAAACAACTCAAAGCCCTTAACTGGATAAAACCAGATGAAACGGTGTTGCTTATTAATACCGGAACGGGTTACAAATATTTGGAAAACATCATGATTGGTTAAAAATTTCTGGTTTCCGTATCATTTGGTTGAAACTAATAGATTAGCCAGGTAAATAAAGGCGTACTTTTAATAACCTTTAAAATTCAACAATTCTTGCATCCGTGCGTTGTTGAAACATGCACGATACCATAAAAAGCATATTTGAAAGCTGGACAGGGCAAATACAATCATGGGCATGGAATTTAATTATTGTGTTTTTAGCTGTTGTAATTGGCCTCGCCATCAGATTGATTGTCGGGTTATTACTTAATTTTTATAAAAAACAAGCCGATTACTCACTATTCCGAAGCATCATCGCCCACATCGGGCCACCCTTAAATCATTTTATTCCGCTGTTGCTAATTAACATGATGTTTCCATTAATGGAACTGGGCTCCAGATATTATGAACTATTTAGCCGTGCGGCAGAAATTGCACTGATGATATCCTTTTCAATATTATTGATGGATTCCATTAAAATTTTTGAGGATTATGTTTATCATACTTATGATTTGAATAAAACAGATAATCTTAAGAGCGGAAGATACGGACCCAATTGAAATTCATAAGAAAGATAGTGGTTACAATGATTGTGTTTGTTACCATCGCAATTATCTTACTTAGTTTTGATAATGTCCGTAAAATTGGCGCGGGTTTGCTTACAGGTGTAGGTATTGGAAGTATTATTGTCGGTTTTGCGGCGCAACGGTCACTTTCAAATTTTTTGGCTGGCTTTCAGATCGCCTTTACACAACCTATACGTATTGATGATGTATTGGTGGTTGAGGGCGAATGGGGGCGTGTTGAAGATATAACACTTACTTACGTGGTGTTGAATATTTGGGATCAGCGAAGGTTGATATTACCTATAAACTACTTTATTGAAAAACCTTTTCAAAACTGGACCCGCAAGTCATCTGAAATACTCGGGACCGTTTTTCTTTATATGGATTATAGCATACCGATTGATGATTTGCGAAAGGAATTTGATCGTCTTTTAGATAGAACAGACCTGTGGGATAAACGGGTAAAAGTGATCCAGGTTACTGATGCAAAAGAACGTACAATTGAATTGCGTGCTTTGGTAAGCGCCAAAAATTCATCACAAGCATTTGACCTTCGTTGTTATATCCGCGAAAACCTGATAAAATTTGTACGTGATAATTATCCCCAAAGCCTGCCGGCAAACAGAGTTATATTTAACAACGCCGATGCACCTAAGTGATTTTCAAATCTATTTTGGATCTATCGGATAGTCTACAGCCTTACTTTTCTCCGTTATGCTTCTTATTACCTCATCCAGTTCATTTGCAGATTGGGATATATATTGAAGGCTCTTCTCTTTTTCAACGTTATTTTCTTTCAGATCTTTAATGATAGGAATAAGCCCCATAATCCTGGCCAGTGGCGCCCTGATCACATGTGATTGCAGCCATGATATTTCTTTCAATCTTTTATTTTGTTCTTCAATAGCTTTGATATAGTTGAGTCTTTCAGTAACATCTTTAAAATAAACTGATAACCCGCCAGCTGAGGGAAATGCGCTTATTTCATACCATTTAGCCAATGGGGGATAATAGTCTTCAAAACGAACAACCTGGTTAGTTTCAATGGCCTGATGATATTTTTTGAATGATTCCGAATCAATTGATTCTGTATATACTTTCCATAAATTATAGCCAAGTATTTCATTTTTAGGCCTTCCTAAAACTTTTTCGGCCATGTTGTTCCAATACGTCACCACCCAATTTTTATCTACTGCAAAAAAAGCATCACCAATACTTTCAAGTATTGTATTTCTTTCACTAAGGGCTTCTTTAGCTGCAATCTCAGCTCTTTTCCTGTTATCAATATCCTGAAAACTTCCATATAGCCTTATACACTTGCCATCCACGCATTCAGCTTCAATAACAACCCGTACCCATTTACTATTTCCTTTTGCAGTAATAATTTCAAGTTCCAGATCGCATGAAGTACCATTTTTAATTGCTTCCTCCATTGCTTTGACAATGGCATCCCTGTTTTCTCCTTCTTTGTAAAAACTGGCGGCTTCTTCAAAATTTGGCTCAAATCCAGGTTCTGTTTCGTGAATTTCCCTTGTCATATCAGACCAGTAAACAATTCCTTTTAAAAGGTCAACCTCCCAGCCCCCGATGCGGGCAAGATTGGTCACCTTGTTCAGCAGTTCTTCCAGTTTTCTGAAGCGCATATCTTCGTTAGCAACTTGCCCTGTGGCAGCAGATGTAACATCAGATGAAGTGGTGGAGTTGCCTGGATTTACATTTGGTGGCATAATAAATGGCGCTATTTAAACCGGAATAGGATGTAACTGAAATCCTTTCACTTACACGATCAGATAAAAATGATTTTTTGTCATAGAGTGAAAATAACCAAACTACGTAAAGATTGTAATTTATTTATCTAAATACAAACCGTTTTTCAACGGTATTTCCATGAGGAACTTCCCGCCGGATAAAAAATAAATTTAGCCTTTTGAATTATTTTTCGAATTGATAAATCCAATGATACGTGGTTTAACGTAATTGTAAGAGAAGTGTAAATTTCGACATTGACAAATTATTTAAACATGAAAAGAAACATCAAAAAAACCTTGCTTTACGCGTTTTCGATCTTTTTATTCCTTGTAATTATATTAGGCGTTCATATTTATTTGGTTTATCGCCCTGCACCAAGTGCTTATACAAGGGTAATGGCACGCATCGATATCAAGCAAAAAATAACCCGGTCTGATGCGGATAAAATTACGGCCTGGATGGTTCATCAAAAGGGAGTCGACCATGTTTTGGTAAATCCGGAAACCAGTATAGTAGTTTTTACATTTTTCCCTCTTAAAACCACCGGCAATGAAATTGTTAGCGACTTTAAAACAAATTTCCATCTCAAGGCGGAACGGTTTATACCCAGTGCCGAAAAATTAAAAAGTAGTTGCCCGGTTGCGAAATCTTCTTACACATATCGGGTCTATAAATTCATTACTCAAATTATTTAACACACAAAAACCAATATGAAAAAGTTCACATTTTTACCTTTAGCATTAATCTTAGCATTGTCTTCTATAATATTTATAGAATCATGTGGTAAAAAATCATCAAATAACCCAACACCCGTTGTTGGTGCTACGTTATACGATTCATTGGGCGGAACCAAGTTGGTTGCTGATCCAACTCATTCCGGAGCAATGATCGAAAAAGGCCGTTTAGGAATTCGCAACGTTATTGATAGTACTATATTTGTTATTGCAGCCGACACCAGGATTAACGGGCACTTTACTGTATTGCTTTCTGAAGTTACAAAGGGCGACTTATCTGGCTTTACTGACCTGAGCGAAAACTTAACCACCTTTGTTTCAGGTGCAACAGGCGCTAAAGATTACATTTACATTGGACTGAATATGCACGATGCTCATGATCCGGCGGTAAACCCACGAATGAACGGAAAAGCAACCAGTGCAGATTTTGACGCTTTTGTTGATGACCTTGTAAAAGGCGCCAACAAAAATAAACTTCCATCCAACCTCATTAATTCAGTCGGAAAAATTGTAGAAAGCTTAAGAAGCACAGTAGTTCAAATGTAAGTTTCACAACACCAATAAATAAACAACTACTATTTTGGAGGGGGTAAGTATAAAATTTACCACTTCCATTTTTTGTACTTTTGCTTTGTGGCTGCCCCGAAGAAAAGATCTACCGTAAAAGGAAAACTTCCTGTAAAAAAGGCCCCGGCCAAAAAAAGAAAAACTAAAAGCATACCGGTGCAATTTAAAATTGCCATTGCCGGTATACTGCTGGTATTGTTATCACCTTTTTATTATGGTTATGTTTTAAAAAGCTTTACCTCGGCCTGGCGCTGGGTGCGGGATATTGGCAGCAATCCACACTACCGCAATTATAAAAGTTTTAATATCCGCATACCAGATAAATATGTTATTCATGGCATTGATGTTTCCTATGCACAGGGAAAAATAGATTGGCAAAAAGTAAAAATAATGGAAGAAGACAGCGTACGCGTCACTTTCGCTTTTATCAAGGCTACTGAAGGGATACTAACCGTTGACCCATATTTTCAACGCAACTGGCGTGAGGCTCCAAAGGCAGGTATTACCTGCGGAGCTTATCATTATTTTAAACCTTCTAAAAGCGGAAAATGGCAGGCAAAATTCTTTTTGCAAACCGTAAAGGTAGAAAAGGGCGACCTGCCTGTAGTTGTTGATGTGGAAGAATTGAATAGCGTTACACCCGAGAAAATGCGCCAGGAATTAAAAGGATTTTTAAGCTATATCGAAACGAAAACCGGTGTAAAACCCATTATTTATTCGGGTATGAGTTTTTACCAGGATTATCTTGGCGGATATTTCAATGGTTACGTGCTATGGATAGCGAATTATCATCAGCCAGAATTAAATATAAGCAGCGGAACGAATTGGCTGTTTTGGCAACACTCTGATAGGGCTACTATAAACGGGATTAACCATGTAGTAGATTTTGATGCTTTTAAGGGGGATAGTATCGCTTTTAGAAAGTTATTGGTTAAATAAAAGTTTCAAGTTTAGATCTCGAAGTACCAAACATCTATTATTTCGTAAAAGATTCTTATCTACGGGGAATAACAATGGAGATTATTTAACTTCATGTCGCAAACTGCCCCTTGTATTGCCGCATTTACCTGTTTCAAGATTGAATGATTGCCATTAAGTTTGTATCAGATCATTGTATCTTTACATTTTGAGGTTCAAGAATTGCTAAAAATGCAAATAGGAATTATAAACCAATTAAAACTTAAATCACTAAAACAATGAAAACAACAAAAATTCTCTACTGGGTATTTACAGTGCTATTGATAGCCCTAATGCTATTTTCTGCAATTAGCAGCTTCAGGAACGATCCTAAAAGCGCCGATTTTGCAAAACATTTAGGTTACCCGCTTTACGTTTTCAAATTTCTGGCTGTAGCAAAAATATTAGGTGTTATAGCTATCCTGCTCCCAGGTTATGCGAGGTTAAAAGAATGGGCCTATGCTGGTTTTTTCTTTGACCTGTCTGGAGCTCTTTATTCATTCATTATGATCGGTGACCCGGCGGCAAATTGGATGCCTATGTTTATTTTCTATATTTTACTATTTGGCTCTTATATCTGCTATCACAAAATACTAAAGGTAAAACAAGTATAACTGATTCTTTAGAAAATGGAAATAAATATGGTGGAAGTTTTTAAAACCAATGTTCGGCGACGGGGGCAGGCTATACTACTTTTAAACATTTTATCACGACAATTTCCATTGTTGCGTATCAACTTTGATTTAGACGATTGCGATAAAATTTTAAGGGTTGAGGGGGAGGATATTTCGCAGGAAAAAATAGCCGAACTGGTAACTGAAAATGGTTACAACTGTGAAATTTTAGTATAAAAGAATGCGCCCGGAAACTTATCGTTTACAAATTTACAGTACTGTTTTTTTATTTTGTTAAAAAAGGTTAAATCTTCCTGGTAATCAAACCACTTTGCTAATTTTAGTTTGATATGCCCAACAAAATAATGAGTCTGTTTTTTGTGCTCTCCATCGCTATCTATTGCAGCGCTAAAGGGCAATCAACCATGCAGCAGGGTTTGGTTTATAAGGTGGGCACAAGTATCAGGCTGGGCAGTGTCAGGATATTAAATAAACGAAGCCTTACCGTCGTAAAATCTAATACCATTGGTGTCTTTAGAATTCCGGCATCAAGTGGAGATACGCTGGAGATAAGTAGCCCCGGTTATCTGGCTGTTGATTTTATTGTGACTGACTTTGCAGACAAAGTGCTTTTTCTGAAACCAAATATTGCATTATCAGAAGTTGTTATAAGGGAAAACTCCATACAGGCTGATTTAAATGAAGTTAAAAGAGGCTACAGGAAGAAGAGTGTATTTTACACAGGAACGCCACACTACTATTACCTGGCATTAAAGCCAATGACGTTTATTTATGAAAATTTTAAAAGTGAAGTAATTAATGCCCGCAAGTTTAACAAGTATGCCAAAAATGAAATGGCATACTATGAAATTGCTGCACGTTTTAATGATTATGTTATAAAAAATATTGTTCCAATTAAGGATGAGGAATTAGATGATTTTAAATCAGATTTTTGGCCTGCACTTGAGCAGGTTAGTTCCTGGAATGACTATGATATGGACAATTATATCAGAAAATCGTATCTTGATTTTAAAAGCAAGGGAAATGCCGCAAAAGTTAAAAAGGATTTGGGATTATAGTCCTGGGTCTGGTGTAAAAAAATTACTCTAAGTTTTTTCAGTAATAAATAATAATATCTAACTTGTTGAATATCTGATAAATTTTTAACTTGCACATAAGTTAAAATCAGACCACTAAGAGAACCTGATTTAATAAAGCTGCGAAAAGGACTACTAACAACAGCAATAATTATTACCAGCCATATGTGGCACAAAATGGTGTGCACTATCAGCTCGGTTTATCAGTAATTGTGAAAAATATACTATTATCATTGTGCCTTTCAGTTTTCCAATAGATTAATAAAACATTTTGAATATTAGTCGGTTTTCCAATTTAATTGCTTTATCACTAAACAAAAATGGCAAAACGGATTTTAATAATTGAGGACGATGAAGATATTTTACAAGTATTGGAAACGGTGCTTGTATATAATGATTTTACCGTTAAGGGATTAAGCCGGACAGATGATATATTAAAATTGATTGAAGACTATAAGCCCGACCTGGTATTAACTGACTTCTTACTATCGGGTACAAACGGCGGCAAAATTTGTCAATCAATTAAAGGCAATAAGGACATTTGTCATATCCCGGTTATTCTGATTTCTGCTTATCCCGAACTCGCAATTTCACTCGGAAATTTTGGTTTTGATGCTTTTTTAACCAAGCCCTTCGACATAAATGTACTCGTGAGTAAAATTAATGGATTGATAAGCTAAATACACGAACTTATTTGTTATGTAGTGGGAAAAACTTTGGCAAATTATAGATTTTAAGTAACCATTACAGCCTTCAAACATTTTTAACCAGGAATCGGTTATACTACCATCAATTTCGACCCGATCTATGATCTTCCCTTACAAACTATGGAGGCCTGAAATAAAAAGCCGTTAGTGACTTGCGTCAGCTAACGGCTACTAACCTAATTAGGGGTAAAAAACTTATTAGTATGTAAATATTATTATTGAAAAAATAGCAGTCATAATTTAATTAATATGCTGAGATTGACCCTGCGGGCTCCATTTTCTGGTCGAAGTATTATTTGTACTCATCTAATGCATCAACCCGGCCTGGTCTTAAAACCCTTAATGCCCTGTTTGATTTTAATGGCGGAGTAGCAGGCGTAAACGGAACACGCTTAACGGCTATAATTTCTCTGGCAGCCATAGATATTCTTCTTATAATGTAATGACCTTCCAGGAATTCGCCCAAAAATGCGCCGTCTTTTCTCCATACCTCACCATCGCATATCCACCCTAAATAGTTTGAATGTTTATCAAAAAATTTATCATTGTAGATAAAACCAAAATACTCGCCATTCCATCTGTATATAAATTCATTCATGTTTCCCGGGGTTAATTTACCAGCTTACAAGTAATTGTAAGAGCGTATGGCTTTATTTACCTAATACAAATTTAGGTCAATTAAACCAAATATTCCATGACTATCAGCAGTTTAAAAAATGATTATTGTTCAGGAAACAGGGTTTATCTTATGGAGATTAACGACAAATAGTGATACCCGACGTTTGTTTTTGATCAGTTAATTAAGCATTTATCATTCAAAAAATAACATTTTGCGACCACGCTCGTTAATTTAAGAATCATAAGTATATTATAGCACGTTAAAACAGTCTGCGTATTCTTAATAATTGCTTTTTAAGCGGGGTACCTATTTATCAATTATTCTCAGTTGGAAAAGCTTCTATATGAAATATGTTCTTTTGGTAGTTATTATATTATTCTCAATTACAAGCAGGGGGCAAAACACAAATGTTAGCGGTACTGTAACTGATGCCAAAACCAATCAAACCTTGCCGTTGGTGTCAGTATCATTTCCAGGCACTAGTATTGGTGTCAACAGTGATATGAATGGTAAGTATTCCATAACAACCGGTAAAACATACACCCAGTTAAAATTCTCATTTGTAGGCTATAAACCGGTCATCAGAACAATTGTAGCGGGTAAAGAACAGGTGATAAATGTTAAAATGCAGCCCGATGTGCAAACATTAACAACCGTTAGCATCCATGCCGGAAAAAAGAAACGCTATACTAATAAAGATAACCCGGCGGTTGAACTCATAAGGCAAGTAATAGCGCACAAGGGGGCAAACCGTATGGAGAGCTATGATTATACCGAATATGAGCAGTATGAAAAACTGCAGTTTTCTTTCATTAACGTCTCCGAAAAACTATCTGAAAAAAAGGCACTTCATCAATATAAATTCTTGCTGGATAATCGGGACACAACCAATTTGCCGGGCAAATCCTTATTGCCTGTTTATTTAGAAGAAAAACTAACGCAAAGTTATTACCGCAAAAATCCGGAAAGAACAAAAAAAATTATTGAAGGTGAGAAAAAAGTAAATATTGTAAATTTTGTTGATGAGGAAGGCATTAATAACTACCTGAACAGGATGTATTCTGAAGTTGACATTTATTCGAATAATATCTTTTTAATGACCAACCAGTTTCTGAGTCCGATTGCTGATGGTGCACCATCTTTTTATAAATTCTTTATAACCGATACCATTGAGGTTGACCATAAAAAGATGGTAGAACTGAGCTTTACCCCTCGCAATGGAAATGATATGTTATTTGAGGGCCTGATCTTTATCACATTGGATGGACGTTATGCGGTAGAAAAAGCAAGGCTATCAGTCAATAAAAACATTAATCTCAATTGGGTGCGTGGTATGGCGGTAGACCTGAACTATGAGAAAAACCCTGATGGCCGTTACCACTTGAGCAAAAGCGATATGAAGGCCAGCTTTGGTTTTAATAAAAATGGGCAACGTGGTATTTTTGGTGAAAGAACTATATCATATATCAATTATCTAATTAATGTCCCCCGGCCTGACAGTATATATTCCGGCGAAAATATAGTGATCAGTAAAGGGGCGATGCAGCAAAGCGATAAGTTTTGGTCAGATAATCGTGGGCGCGATACACTGACAAGCGTTGAAGCCAATGTTTATAAAAATATTGATAGTCTGCAAACTATGCCATCATATAAACGCACAATGGAACTCATTAATCTATTCGCTGTGGGTTTTAAATCTTTCGGTCCTTTTGAAGTTGGCCCTATAGGCGCTTTTTACAGCTTTAACCCCGTAGAAGGCACACGGCTGCGCGTAGGGGGCCGTACAACTACTGATTTTAGCACCAGGTATTATTTGGAAACTTACGGGGCATATGGTTTTAAGGACGAGAAATTCAAATATCTTTTAAGTGCAGCCTATTCCTTTAACAATGAGTCGATCTATAAATTCCCCGAAAGTTATATCAAAGCAACCATTCAGAGCGATACCAAGATTCCCGGTGAGGAGCTGGCTTTTACACAGCCCGACAATTTTTTCCTTTCCTTTAAAAGAGGTGTTGACAATAAATACCTTTATAACAACTATTACAAACTGGACTACGTGAATGAATTTGAAAATCATTTTTCGTATGCGCTGGGCTTTAAAAGCTGGAAGCAATCGCCAGCGGGAGCATTATTCTTTACGGAGCAATTAAATAATAATAATGTACCTGAAATAACCACAACCGAGCTATCATTAAACCTTCGGTACGCTCCGCACGAGCAATTAGTACAAGGAAAGCTGTATCGTATTATTGTTCCCGGTAAGTACCCCATTATAAGCCTTGATTACCACGAAGGCATAAAAGGTTTTTTTGGCGGGGGATATAACTATCAAAATTTACGATTAAGAGTTGACAAACGTTTCTATTTATCGCAACTGGGTTATGCCGATGCTTCTGTTGAAGGTGGTTATCTTTTTGGGCAGGTGCCTTTTCCACTTTTAAGCATACATCAGGCTAACCAAACCTATAATTACGATCCCGACTCTTATAATCTAATGAACTTTTTAGAATTTGTGAGTGATCATTATGCTAGCGTCAAAATTGATTATTGTTTAAACGGCTTTATTTTAAACAAAATACCCTTGTTCAAAAAGCTAAAACTACGGGAATATATTTCGTTTAAGGCGCTTTACGGTGGTGTGCGCAACGAAAACAACCCGGCACTTCATCCATCACTATTACAGTATCCTATTGCCCAAAACGGCGTTCCCGAAACTTTTACACTTAGCCGGGCGCCTTACACTGAAGGTAGTATAGGGATTGGTAATATATTAAAAATTTTCAGGGTCGACCTTGTGGAGCGTTTTGACTATCTCAATAACCCCAATACCACCCGGTTTGGAATAAGGGGAAGCGCCTCGTTTGATTTTTGATAGTCATAATATCGACAGTAAAAACCTAAATGTAGTGTGTAAATGAAATTCAAAAGGGTGTTTTGCGGCAAAGCTCTTTTGATTTTTCATCCAGACTACACTTAACTTGCCGGTGTTTTTTATAGGTTTGCCACAGATGGAACATGTATTGGACAACCCGGCCTGGAATGCTTTAATTTCAGGGAATAAGCACCTTTCTAATGGTAACCAACAGGTGAAATACTTCGATAAGGAAGTGTCGCCTTTTGTTGCACTTAAAGAAAACTCAACTGAAAATTTCGGAATACTTTATGAGTTGATCCTGCATAATGGCCCTGTACTGTTTATAACACCTATGGAAATGGAGATACCAGGCCCCTGGAAAGTGTTGCATGTAATTAAGGGCTTACAAATGGTTTATGAAGGTCCGGAATTACCGATTGATACAAATCCGGAATTAGTTTCCTTAACGGGTGAACATGTACACCAGATGCTTGCGCTCACCAAATTAACCAACCCGGGACCTTTTGCAGAAAAAACGATCGACTTTGGGCATTATTACGGCATTTTTGAAGGTATGCAATTGGTAGCTATGGCTGGCCAGCGTTTACACGTTTTTGGGTATGCCGAGGTAAGCGCGGTTTGCACCCATCCTGATCATACAGGAAAGGGCTATGCAAGAGCGCTGTTGCTGCACCAATTACACCGCATCAGAGCAGCGTCGAACATTCCGTTTTTGCATGTGCGTTATGATAATGAACGGGCAATTAAAGTTTATAAAAGCCTTGGGTTTGTGACCAGGATGGAAATTCACTTTTATGTGCTGCAGAAGAACTAAAGAGAGGTAATAACCCCCATCTTATTTTCTTTACTTTTTGTTCACGGCTTACCTGGAAGTGCTAAAAATCCAGTTGGGCATTACTTACAAAACGCCCCGTCCCCGATAAATTTTAAATTTGGTTAATAAATCATTGGTTAAAAATTATAAATCATAACATTAATTATTTAAACTTTTACGATATATTTACGTATAACATATCTTTTAAGGAAATATGTAAATGAACCCTATAAAACCCATTTTATACCTTACACTATTTTTATTAAGCCACGGTTCGCCTGTTTTTTCTCAAAAGTTAACACTTAACATTACCAGGCTAAATAGCTCCAATGGTCTTTCACAGAATTCTGTACAATGCATTCTTAAAGATAGTTATGGGTTTATGTGGTTTGGAACCGAAGACGGGTTGAATAAATACGACGGATTTAAATTTGTAGTTTATAAACATTTAAGTAATAAGCCCGGAACCTTACCGGCAAATACCATCAATACAATTTGCGAAGACGAGAATAGCAATATTTGGGTTGGCACAAGAATAGGCGGATTAAGCAGGTACAATAGGTCACAAGAATCGTTCGTTAACTTTAAACACGACAGTTTAGATACCCACTCAATCAGCAATAATAATATCAACATTGTTTATATAGATAAAAGATCAAACCTTTGGATAGGCACTGTATCTGGCTTAAACCTCTACGATAAAAAAACAGGAAAATTTAAACGTTTTTTTAATGATCCAAGGAATACAACCAGTTTGAGCAATTCAAACATTAGTTCGATTTTTGAAGATAACAGTCATAATTTATGGGTAGGTACAGCAAATGGTTTAAACCTTTTAAATAGGGAAAGTGGACAGTGCACCAGGATATTAGATAAAAATGTAAATAAAGATGTTCATAATACAATTAATGCAATTATAGAAGATGAGCAGGATAATTTGTGGATTGGTACAAGCAGAGGATTAAGTTTATTAAATAAGAGCCATACTGCCTTTTCTTATTATATAATTGAGCCTGATAAAAATTCGGCTGGTGGTATAAACCCAGTGTACAGTTTTACTAAAACCGGGGGCAATAAATTTTGGATCGGTTCCAATACTACTTTACAGCTGTTTGATGCTGGGGAAAAGCACCTAATCCCTATAAATGATAAAACTGATGGGGATAGCCTTATGCCCAACGATGGTGTTTTCTCAGTGCTGGAAGATAAGGCGGGTATTTTGTGGATAGGAACTTCAAGTGAAGGTATTTCGAAATACGACAGAAACCTTTCTATATTCTCTTCGTTTGAAGCTTCGCTAACAAATACCCCTTCTGCAAAAAATATAATAAGAGGATTGGCGGAAGATAAAAAGGGTAACCTGTACCTGGCTACCGATGCCGGAATGAAATACTTTAACCAGCCTAATGGCTCATACATTTCATACCGGCATAATTCAAAGAGTAAGAACAGCTTGTCAAGTGATTATACATCGGCCATTTTGATCAATAAGAAAAATGATGCGGTTTGGATTGGGACTTATGCAAATGGACTTGATTGCCTTGATCCCAAAACAGGCAATTTTAAGCATTATATTAAAGGAAGCAGCCTCAGTAATCTTAATAGTAATGCCATTTATGCATTACTGGAAGACAGTAAGGGTAATATATGGGTAGGTACTGATCAGGGTGGGTTAAACCTATTTAATACCCAAACCAAAACTTTTACAAAATATTTGCATGACGCAAAAAATCCAGGCGGTATATGTGATAATACCGTCCAGGCTCTTTTTGAAGATAAAAAGGGAAATATTTGGATTGGGGGCTATTCTAATGGCATTAGTATTTTTAACCCGGCAACCAAAAAATTTTCCCAATTAAACAGCAGGAACAGCAATTTAAACAGTGATGTAATTAGTGCCTTTTATGAAGATACTAAAGGTAGCATGTGGGTAGGAACCACAGATGGGGGTTTAAATTGCTATGATGAGCATACCCATAAATTCAAAGCGTTTACGGAACAAAACGGCTTAATTAATAACACAGTTACCTATATCACAGAAGATGCTGAGGGCTATTTATGGCTAACCACTTTACAAGGTGTTACCCGTTTTGATCCAAGGTATGAAACGTATAAAAACTTTGGTTATCACAATGGATTAAAAAGCCTTGAGTTTAACCTAGGTGCAGGAGCTAGATTAAAAAGTGGTGAGATTGCTTTGGGTAATATTAATGGGTTTAATATCATTAACCCCGAAACGCTTTCTCATAATAATAACAAGCCGGTTGTTGCAATAACCGGCTTTGAAATATTCAACAAACCAGTTGCCACCGGTGGGAGGAATTCGCCCATAAAACGAAATATATTAACCACTAAGGAAATTACACTAAATCATTTACAATCGGTATTTAACATTGAATTTGCCGCTTTAGATTATACCATTCCTGAAAATAACAAATATGCCTATAAATTGGAAGGCTTTGACAACGAATGGAGATATTCAGGTAACAGACGTAGGGCGACATATACCAATTTAAATCCGGGTACTTATATTTTCAAGGTAAAAGCGGCAAATAACGATGACGTTTGGAATGAGAACCCCACCACACTTGAAATTATAATTATCCCGCCCTACTGGATGACATGGTGGTTTCGTACACTGTGTGTTTTATCAATTATAGGGGGAACTTATTCATTTTATTTATACAGGCTAAGTTTCGTACAAAAACAAAAAGCCGAACTGGAAAGGCAGGTTCAAACAAGAACATTGGAAATAGGTAAACAGGCCAGCCATCTCCAAAAGTTAAATGACGAATTGCAATCACAAAAAGAGAAGTTACAAGCTCAATCAAAGGATCTGCAAGAGCAATCAAAAGAATTAGTTACACAATCTGAAGAGCTACAGGAGAAAACTGGTTCCCTGGAATTACTTAACAAACAATTAACCAATCAAAAGATCCAGGAGCAAAATGCCCGCTTAATGGCAGAAAAAGCCCAGGCGGAAGCGGACAAAGCCAACTTGGCAAAGGGCACTTTTTTAGCCACAATGAGCCATGAAATACGTACACCCATGAATGGTGTTCTTGGTATGGCCTCACTTCTTTCAGAAACCCAACTGGATATTGAACAGCGTGAGTATACAGATGCCATCCTTACAAGTGGCGAATCCCTATTAATAGTAATTAATGATATACTCGACTTTTCTAAGATCGAATCTGGAAACATGGAACTTGATCCTCATGATTTTGACCTTAGGAAATGTATTGAAGATGTATTAGAGTTATTTGCATCTAAAGCAGCCGATGCCGGAATTGACCTTATATATCAAATAGATGATATTATTCCCGCACATCTAATTGCTGATAGCTTGCGCCTTCGCCAGGTATTAACAAACCTCGTTGGGAACGCAATGAAATTTACCCATAAGGGTGAAGTATTTATTATGGTTACGGCGGTTCAAAGCAATTGCAATGAGTTTGATTTGAGTTTCAAAATAAGGGATACCGGGATAGGTATCCCGGAAAATCAGCTTGGAAAACTATTTACGGCATTTAACCAGATCGATTCATCGGTAACCCGAAAATATGGTGGTACAGGTTTAGGCCTTGTAATTTGCGAGCGTTTGGTTAAGCTTATGGGGGGCGATATTAAAGTTGAAAGTCAGCATGGTGTTGGCAGTGCTTTCACATTCAATATCAGATGTCAAAAAGGCGATGATTTAATGCCGAAGCAAATTTATGAAGGCGATGTTTGTAAAGGCAAAAAAGTGCTGGTAATTGATGACAATGATACCAATTTAAGGATCATCCAAATACAGTTAAAAAAATGGAACATGATAGTTATTGCTGTTTCTTCAGGGTATGAAGCTTTGGAAATTCTATCGGTACAAAAAGATATTGACCTGGTTATAACCGATATGCAAATGCCAGATATGGATGGAGTGGAATTAAGTACGCGTATTAAAGCAGTACAAAATGCTATCCCAATTATTTTATTAAGTTCTATCGGCAATGAGAGTAAAAAAAACCACCCGCACCTATTTACTTCAGTACTAACAAAGCCGGTTAAACAACAGCAGCTATACCAGGTGATAGCAGCAGATCTTAAGAAAGATATCACCTTAAAAACAGAAATTAAAAAAACACTTCTTTCAGATAAATTCGCATTGGATTACCCCTTTAACATGCTTGTTGCAGAAGATAATTTAATGAATCAGAAACTAATAAACCGGATTTTAAATAAACTTGGTTATCAGCCCGATATGGCTAATGATGGCCAGGAGGTTTTGGACATGATGGGCAAAAAAACATACGATCTGATATTGATGGATATGCAAATGCCCAATATTGATGGATTGGAAGCCACCCGTTTAATACGAAAAATTTATGGAGCCAGGCCTTTGATTGCTGCTATGACTGCTAATGCCATGAATGAAGACAGGGAAAACTGTTTTAATGCGGGTATGGATGATTATATGTCAAAACCCATCAGTATAGAATTATTGATAAATAAGTTAATAGCATTATTTAAACAATTTGAAAGTAATAATACCGGTATAAACGGTTTGGAGGCACACCAGGACGAACATGATTTCTCATAAGATCACTGCTTCTTTTATCATGTCCATAATCAGGATTTCCCATCCCTGAAGACGATGCAATCTGCTCTGCGCTGGTTAAAGCTTAGGGGCAGGTAATAGCATTGAAGTAGCTTGTGCCTTCCATGTTTTATCACCGCAACAATAGCTTGTACAAAACAAGCTAAACATACAAACCTCAAATTTTAATTGGAAGCTTTTGCTTCAGCCATCGCAGGATTTTTCATAGGGACCGCAGTGGGGAATTTTTTCGGAACATTTAATCCCCAATCCGGGGATAATAAGATAGTG
>JAQBOK010000279.1 GCA_028288085.1 Mucilaginibacter sp. | reverse complement strand
AGAACGTTTTAATTCTAAATTATTCACCGAAACTATGCAATCGCCCTTAAATGTGCCGGTTGTTGTGGCTGAATTTGAAGAAGATGCACGTTTAATAGATGGGCGCGAGGTGCTGAATGCCTGTTTTGACGCTAACTTTGAACGTGATAAAAGCATTGTCGCCTTTGGCGAAGATGTGGGTGCGATAGGTGATGTGAACCAGGGATTTGCCGGTTTACAAAGTAAATATACTGATTTGCGCATCACTGACACAGGTATACGCGAAGCAACCATAATAGGGCAGGGTATGGGCTTGTCAATGCGCGGTTTTAGGCCAATAGCAGAAATACAGTACCTTGATTACCTTTTATATTCCATTACAGTTTTAAGTGATGACCTGGCCAGTTTAAGTTACCGCACCCGCGGCGGACAGAAAGCGCCACTGATCATTCGTACACGTGGGCACAGGCTGGAAGGTATCTGGCATTCGGGTTCGCCATTGGGTTTGATCTTAAATTCAATGCGCGGCCTTCATATATGCGTACCCCGCGATATGACACAGGCTGCCGGAATGTATAATACTCTTTTGCGTGGAGATGAGCCAGCACTGGTTATTGAATGCCTTAACGGGTATCGTCTGAAAGAAAAACTCCCTTCCAACGTTGGTGAGTTTACTGTTCCGCTCGGCGAGGCCGAAGTATTGAAACAGGGTACTGATATTACTGTTGTATCATACGGCTCAACCTTACGCATAGTTTTGGAAGCCGCGGAGGAGTTAGAAAAAATGGGAATAGATATAGAAGTTATCGATCCTCAAACTCTATATCCTTTTGATAATCAGAGCGTTTGTGGTACTTCATTAAAGAAAACCAGCAAGCTGCTTATTGTAGACGAAGACGTACCGGGTGGTGGGTCGGCTTATATTTTGCAAAATATATTAGAGGCACAAAGCGGTTATTATTCTTTGGATGCGCAACCTAAAACTTTGTCGGCAAAAGAGCATCGCCCGCCTTACGGAACAGATGGCGACTATTTCAGCAAACCATCAGTTGATGATATAATAGAGACTGTTTACAATATGATGAACGATGCTAACCCGGCTAAATATCCGAAACTGTATTAATGAGTTAATGAATTATTGATTTAATCATTAACTCATTTTTAATATGCTATTGTCCCCAGGTTTCTGGTGACTTGCGCCATTGCTTTAAGATATCAACATCTTTTGAAGAAATATATTGATGCTCTTCAGCATACTTTAACAGTGCATTATAATTTGATAGCGTAAAGAATTTACAGTTTGCTTGCTTGAAATTTTCAGTGGCGAGATCAAATCCATAACTAAAAATGGCTGCTAAACCGGCAACCTCGTAACCTGCAGAACGTAGCGCATCTACTGCCTGCAAGCTGCTTTTCCCTGTCGAGATCAGGTCTTCTATTACCACAACTCTTTTACCAGGTAAAACTTCGCCTTCTATCAGGCTACCGGTACCATGATCTTTTGGTTTAGAACGTACGTAGATAAATGGCAAACCTAACTCTTGCGCTACTAATACACCCTGCGGGATACCTGCCGTGGCAACACCGGCAATACAGCCAATTGCACCAAATTCTTCCTGTATCACTAAAGTAAGTTTTTGCCTTACGTAAGTACGTATAGTAGGATGGGAGAGGGTAACACGATTATCACAATAAATTGGAGATTTCCACCCCGAGGCCCATGTAAAAGGATTGTCAGGTTGTAATTTAATTGCTTTAATTTGCAACAGGAATTCGGCTACCTGTTGTTCGATCTCACTTTTATTAAACATGGCTCAAAAGTACAGAATTTATATCAACGAAAAAGTTATACTTATCACCCAATCGGTGCCCAAAAATGTTGGAAAATATCAAAAGATTGATGCCCAAACTTTTGACCTGAAAACATTTTATAATCAATTTAACGGAAAACCGGGAGGTAAATATTTTTTCCTGCTTTGCAGTGATTCTAAAACGTATTTAAATAAAGTGATAAAAAGCATTACGCTTATAGAGGCTGCCGGTGGCATGGTTGAAAATACAAAAGGCGAATATTTATTTATTTACCGCAATGACAAATGGGACCTCCCAAAAGGCAAACTTGAAAAAGGTGAAAAAAAGAGAGAAGGCGCGGTACGTGAAGTTGAAGAAGAGTGTGGTATCACGGTAAGTGATATTGGCGAAAGGATATGTAAAACCTATCATACCTATACCGTTAAAGGCGAGGTGATATTAAAAAGAACATATTGGTACCAGATGGATTACAAAGGTGCCGAAAAGTTAAAGCCGCAAAAGGAAGAAGGCATAACTGATGTTCGCTGGTTCAGAAAACGTCATATAGATACCATTATAAAAAATACCTTTCCATCTATTATGGATGTACTGGCAAAAATGGACCTGCTTAAAGATAGGCCAGCGCCTCTTTCGGAATAAACTGGCTTACATCGCCATTATGTCGCATTATATCACGTACGATGGTGGAGCTAATGGATGAATAGCCGGGTTTGCTCACAATAAAAATGCTTTCTATATCCGGAGCGAGGGAATGGTTCATTTGTGCGATGGCTTTTTCATACTCAAAATCAGATACGGTGCGAATACCCCTTATCATATAGCCTGCACCAATACTTCTGCAAAACTCAACGGTTAAACCCTCATAAGCTACTACATGTATTTTGGGCTCGTTTTCGAAGACAGCCCTAAGCATTTGTTCACGCGTTTCGAAACTCAGCAATCCTTTTTTTGAGCTGTTGTCGCCAATACCAATATAAAGTTTATCAAAAAGCCCGATGGAACGTTTGATGATATCAACATGGGCTTTGGTAACCGGGTCAAAAGAACCGGGAAAAAGGGCTATCTTCATATAGTTTATAACAAATTTACCGTGTCATTTCTGCGAAGTACCTGGAGATCTCATATCATAAAACGCAAAGTATACTACGCAGCTAAAAGATTTTTCATTCTCAATTAGCCAGGTTCTATCCCGCTCAATAGAATACTTTCTTACTATCATTCAAAATGACTTTAGATTTAAATATTAAGTCTTGCTTTACCCAAAAGTAATTATTTAATCAGCAATATCTAATTCAAACTAATAAGTTATTGATCTGTGCATATTGCAAAAGCATAATAGTTTTGGCATCCATTATTTCACCTGTGTTTACCATATCCAAGGCCTGTTGAAACGGAAGTTCAAGTACCTCAATATTTTCACTTTCTTCGTGTACTCCTCCGCCATCGCTTACTTTCATTTCTTTACTATACTCTGCTACAAAGAAATACAGTATCTCTGTAACTGAGCCTGGCGACATATATGCTTCAAAAACCTTTTTTACATCAGAAATTTTGTAGCCTGTTTCCTCCTCTGTTTCTCTTTTTATACACTCTTCCGGGTTATCTTTATCCAGTAACCCAGCGCAGCACTCTATCAAGTAACCACTTTCATTGCCGTTTAAATAAGTTGGCATGCGGAATTGCCTGGTCAGTATGATGCTTTGGCCGTTTTTGTTATATAAAAGAATGGTCGCCCCATTGCCGCGGTCATAGGCCTCACGACTTTGCAGCACAATGGAGCCATCAACGCTTTTGGTCTGATATGTTATCTTTCTTAAGGTATACCAGTTGTCAGAGAGTATCTCGCTTTTGATAATGTTTATATTGTTCAAAATAAAATTGATTGTTATTGATCGACTTTGATTATTTTTGAACAAATTAAATAATAAAGAATGAACTTTCAAAAAAGAAAGCAAAAAATTCTGGAGAAACTGAATATTGACGGTGAAGTTGACATTAAACAAATTGCTGTTGAACTAAATATTTCAGAAATAACTATACGCCGGGATTTGAACCGGCTTGCGGGCGATGGCTTGCTTTATCGCACGCATGGGGGAGCAATGAAAGTTGATCCACTTGAAATACCGCACGATTTCGTCAATAAGACTGCAAAGAATGTAGCAGCAAAGGATAAAATATGCCGTGCGGCGGCTGACCAGATTAATCATGGGGATATTATTTTTATGGATTGCGGCAGTACTGTGTTCAGGCTATGCCAGTTTATTAAAAATAAAAAAATAAAGGTGATCACCAATTCAATACCCGTTGTGTACGAGTTGCAAAACAGTTTGGTATCATTAAATATAATAGGGGGTGAGTTTGATGCTGAAAGACAGGCAGTACATGGCAAAATTGCTAATGAGCACATAGCAAACTACAGGGCAAACAAAGCATTTTTAGGTGTTGATGGTATATCGCGCAATGGACTTTTTGCCAATAGCGAACTGGAAGCGGATATAACCCAGGCTTTTGCTGCTAATAGCGCAAAAACATATCTGTTATGTGATGATAGTAAAATTGGTAAGGAAAGCTATTTTAAATTCGCTCAACTGAAAATGGTCAACACCCTGATCACTAATTCAAGATCGGTTGAGTTAGTTGATTATAAAAAACAAGGCTTAGAGGTAATTGAGGTTTAATCTCGCTCGCCGGGCGTTCTGAAAAAAGAAAATGCGGAATGCCCATAGGAGCGTTGTTCGGCAAAAGCAGCATGATTACTTAAGTTTTGTAATGATTGATGTTCTAAGATCAGCCCCCCCCCGGGCAGTAATAGCTTTTTTTCAAATATAATCTTCGGTATCTCGGGTATGCGATTCAGATCGTAAGGCGGGTCAGCAAATATGAGATCATACTGTTCGGTTTCCAGTTCAAGATATTTAAAAACATCAGCCTTATATGTCTTTATTTGTTCCAGGTGATGCTGCCGTGCGGTGTCTTTAATGTAATTGATACAGTGGATGCTCCGGTCAACCGCTATAACTTCTGCTGCTTCCCGCGATGCAAATTCTAATGAAATATTCCCGGTACCACAAAAAAGATCGAGCACTTTAATGTTTTCAAACTCAATTTGATTTTGCAGGATATTAAATAGGGCCTCCTTTGCCATGTCGGTAGTTGGGCGGACGGGCAAATTCTTCGGCGGGTTAAGCCTTAAGCCCCTTAGTGTGCCTCCGATGATCCGCATAGTAATAAAGCGGTAAGTGATAATACCGTGTGCGAGGAAACTTGTTCGGGCAGTTCAATTGTTTTCAGATCGCTTAATTCAACCTTATGGAAAAACTCAGCCAAACGACTTTCGTTTTTATCATTAGCTTCAACGTCTCCGCATAAAATTACTGTAGTACTTTGTGGTTGCAATTGCAGTTCCTCAGTCACAAACGAAGTAAAGTAAACCAACTCATCCTCGTTTTTGAATTCAAAGCTGTTATAAAAACGCAGCTTTCCTTCCTTAAAGTTTAGCAACTCAACAGTATCATTATTGATATTAAGGTAAATGGCCTGGTCAGGTGAATTACTCTCAGCAGCGGCCATTATCCATCCTTTTGCGCCAAAAACAGTTTTTGTCGCATCAAACTTATTTGCAATAACAGTAGCAATGCTTTCGTTAACTTTATAAATAACCTGGTTTTCAGCATCCAGAGGTTGAGAAAAAACTTTCTCGTTAGCTTTAACATCAAGGAAACGGGCGAAATCCGCCACACGATCAGGCCTGAATAAACTTACCGGTATAAAGGTGAAACCATTTTGGGGCAAACCAATCACACATTGTTTATAATCTGATAATAAAAATTCATTCCCATCGGCCGGTTCACTTAGTTCATTAATGTTAATGTTTTCACCGAGTGCAAGCAACTTGTTTTGACCAATTACTGCATAAGAAAATAAAGCCGCGCCTACTTGCATTAGCAAAGTATAGTCAGCAGACAGCGTCGGACTAAAATCGTTATCACGATAATATTGGTTATGGTTGCTCATGCGATTAAGGCAAAAGTAATATTTTTTGAATTACTTAATTAAGATACTTATAACCATTTTTGCAAGTGCCCTCAACAGATCATATCCTTAACGCATTTCCTCATGAGCCAACCGGCCAGCAACTGGAGTTATTCGGCCGTTTGCATACCTTTTTACTAAATGATAATGGTGATGAATGCTTTATTCTCAAAGGTTATGCAGGTACCGGTAAAACCACCGTATTAGGTGCGTTGGTAAAGGCGTTAAAATATTATAATTATAAATCGGTTTTATTGGCGCCAACGGGTAGGGCTGCCAAAGTAATTACCAATTATTCTGGCCGGAAGGCTTTTACTATACATAAACGCATCTATCGCAAAAAATCGGCCCTTAATATTGATGATGCTTTTAAGTTAGCCGATAACCTGGCTGTTGATACCCTGTTTATTGTGGATGAAGCGTCCATGATATCGGACGAGTCAAGTGGTAACAGTCGCGAAACGCTATTGCATGATTTGGTGAGTTATGTATATAATACCAAAAACTGCAAGCTAATGCTGGTAGGCGATACTGCCCAGTTGCCACCTGTGGGAGCCGATAATAGCCCTGCCCTGGACCTTGATCTGATGAAGAAAACGTTCGTGCTGGATATATTTAGTTTTGAGCTGACGGATGTATTGCGCCAGGAAAAAAACTCCGGCATATTACATAATGTAACAGCTATGCGGGATATTATAAGGCAGGGAAAAGTAGCAATCCCCAGTATTGTCACAAAAGGATATAAAGATGTTTACCGGATGACCGGCGAACGGCTGGAAGAAGGTCTTAACTATTCTTATAATAAATATGGGTACGATAACACGCTGATAGTTTGCCGATCCAACAAAAATGCCAATTTATATAACCAGCAGATAAGGGGACGTATTTTGCTGCGAGAAGAAGAAATTACAGGTGGCGACCAGATTATGGTGGTGCGCAATAATTATTTCTGGCTGCAGGAGCAAGAGGAAGGCAGTACCGGCTTTATCGCTAATGGCGATATTGCCAGGATAAGAAAAGTGCGCAGAGTTGAAGAAATGTATGGTTTTAGGTTTGCAGATGTGCAATTGGAGTTTATTGATTATGCCGAAGACCCTGTGCTAGATTGCAAGGTACTGCTGGATACGCTCTATTCTGAAGCACCTGCATTGCCGCCACCAGACCAGAAACGCTTTTTTCTTGAAGTGATGAAGGATTATGAACATATTGCCAGCCGCAAAGCAAAGTTTGATGAACTAAAACTGAACCCATACTATAATGCCCTTCAGATAAAATTCGCTTATGCGGTAACCTGTCATAAGGCCCAGGGCGGCCAGTGGGATGCTGTATTTGTTGACCAGGGTTATCTGACAGAAGAAATGATCAATATGGATTTCCTTCGGTGGTTTTATACCGCCTGTACAAGGGCATCTAAAGAATTATTCCTGGTGAATTTTAACGAGCGGTTTTTTAATACGATTGCCGGATCGAATGATTAAAAGATTAAAATCGCTAAGTCTTCAAAATCTCTAAATCGCGTTCTATTCTACCTTTGGCAATTTGATAGTAAAAGTTGATCCTTTCTTTTCTTCACTCTTTACTTCAACGGTGCCGTTGTGATTCTCTATGATCTGGCGGGAGATACTTAAACCTAAACCAGTGGATTGCTCACCTCTTAAGCCGGGCCTGCGGGCCTTTGAAAAACGTTCAAAAATATAGGGCAGCATATCAGCGGGAATACCCAATCCGTAATCCCTCACTTCCAATATCGCCATATCGTTTTTTGTGCTTAAATATATTTCTATTTTATTATTGTCTTTTGAAAATTTAAGCGCATTTGTAATCAGGTTGTCCATCACCCGCTGAAACTTTTCGGCATTGATCTCTACAAATACCTGGTTTTTCGAACTAATAAGAATAATATTATTTTTTGCGTTCTTCTGTACTTTCCATTCATTAATAATGCTTTTTATGAAATGGTTAAGTTCGGTTCGCTGGGTTTCAATAATGTTAATATTTTCATTATTCGCTGCATCCAGCAAATCAGCAATAATACCCCTTGCTTTTGCGCATGATGTTTTTATCATATCCAGGTTTTCACGAGTATCTTTGTCAACATCTTCCATTTCCATCATCATGGTAAGGGTTTCAATTGCCGCTATTGGGTTACGCAGGTCATGGGCTACCATACCTAATATTTCGTTTTTAAAGGCGCCGGCCTTTTCTATATCAATGTTTTTTTCCCTGATATCAACCAGTTGCATAAAATAGCTGGATTTATAAGAATAAAAATATCTCGAAACAAAAAAGAAACAAAAAAGCAATGTGATCGATATGAGCTGGTTATATACCATTTCCATCGCTTCAGCATGGGTAATGTATAAAAGGCTGGTAAATAATATCTCAGCGAGAACAATAAGCACAATGGTTTCATCATTTTCAAATACAAATACTACGCTGATAATACTTAAAGCGGTGAGGTATAGGGTCATGGCATTCCGGGGATCGGATGTAGCGATAAAGCTTGAATACATCCCGCAGAATATGATATAAAATGAGAATAAAAAAACAAAAAAGCCCATAACAATATGTGCTCTTTTCTGTTTTTTGTAAACATATATCAATACATAACTACCAATAAGAAAAACAGGCGTAATGCAAATATATAGCAAGTTGGCAAAATGAAATTCGGGAAAGTTTTGTGCACGTGTAAGGCTTTCAGATAAAGCATAATAAAGTATGAGTAGTATTAAATTGAGTATTAAAAAAATGATGCTGCCAGTTCTTATAGCAACAAGATTTTTTAAAGTATAATAGTCGCGATAGGAAGATTTATACTTACCCGAGGTTCTCTTATGCGGCTGTTTGCTCAAAACTTAAGTTTAATGGTGTATCAAAAATATAAAAAATCAGGATATAAACACAGGGATATTAATTCAAACAAGCATTGATTGTGTTTAAGTTAACTTAACAAAGTTGACAAAATGTCCTTTTAAATAATTTCGAGGTGACATTTTTTCATTTTATGCTGACTGGCAATGATTTTGTTAGTTATAGGTAAAATATATTAATTCTAATCCCATGAACTTCAACAACTTTACAATAAAAGCCCAGGAAGCGGTGCAAAAGGCTTCCGAAATTGCAAATGGTAATCAGCAGCAGGCAATTGAAAATGCCCATTTACTTAAGGGCTTATTATTGGTTGATGAGAATGTTATCACTTATTTGTTAAAGAAACTGAACGTTAACCTTAACCGGTTAAATCAAACACTCGATCAGCAGATAGCTACTTTTCCTAAAGTTAGCGGAAGCGATGTTTATTTATCATCAGAAGCTAATTCTGCAATACAAAAGGCACAGTCGTATCTCAAGGAATTTAAGGACGAATTTGTATCTGTTGAGCATATATTATTAGGCATATTGGCAGCCGGTGGCAAAACGAGTACCGCCTTAAAGGATCTTGGTGTAAACGAGAAGGATCTGAAAAAGGCGATCATCGCATTACGCGGTGATAGCAAGGTAACCGACCAAAATGCTGAAGCTACCTATAACGCTTTAAATAAATATGCCCGTAATTTAAATGAATATGCCGAATCGGGCAAGTTAGATCCAGTAATAGGCCGTGATGAGGAAATCAGGCGGGTAATTCAAATACTGTCGCGTCGGACCAAGAACAACCCGATTTTGGTTGGAGAGCCGGGTGTAGGCAAAACTGCTATAGCCGAAGGTATTGCATTCAGGATAATTAAAGGCGATGTGCCCGAGAATTTGAAGAGCAAAACTGTGTTCTCACTCGACATGGGCGCGCTTATAGCGGGCGCCAAATATAAAGGCGAATTTGAAGAACGTTTAAAAGCCGTTATCAAGGAAGTTACCCAGGCCGATGGTGAGATCATTCTGTTTATAGATGAGATCCACACATTGGTGGGTGCAGGCGGTGGCGAAGGTGCAATGGATGCCGCAAACATCCTGAAACCCGCTCTTGCACGTGGCGAATTGAGGGCCATTGGTGCAACTACCTTAAACGAATATCAGAAATACATGGAAAAAGATAAGGCTTTAGAGCGTCGTTTCCAGATGGTATTAGTTAATGAACCGGATACACAAGATGCTATATCTATTCTTCGCGGTTTAAAAGAACGCTACGAAACTCACCACAAGGTACATATTAAAGACGAAGCGATCATTGCCGCCGTTGAAATGTCACAGCGGTATATTTCCGACAGATTTTTACCGGATAAAGCCATTGACCTGATGGATGAGGCGGCTTCCAAATTGCGTTTGGAAATGGACTCTGTGCCTGAAGAGGTAGATGAGCTTGACCGCCGCATTATGCAACTGGAGATTGAGCGCGAGGCCATAAAGCGTGAAAAGGACGAGAAAAGGGTAAAGGAACTGAGTGAAGAGATAGCCAACCTTTCGGCCAGCCGTGATTCATTGCGTGCACAATGGAAAAGTGAGAAGGATGTTGTGGATAATATCAACAGCAAGGTGGAGCAGATAGAAAACTTTAAATTGGAAGCTGAACAAGCCGAACGTGCAGGTGACTACGGCAAGGTGGCTGAATTACGATACGGCCGCATAAAAGAAGCCCAGGACGAGGTAGAAAAACTGAAGGCTGCTTTACTGGAGAACCAGAAAGACCACCGCATGTTGAAAGAGGAAGTTACTGCCGAAGATATTGCCGGCGTGGTATCACGATGGACAGGCATCCCGATTTCTAAAATGATACAGAGCGAACGTGAAAAATTACTTCATCTGGAAGATGAACTGCATAAGCGTGTGGCAGGGCAGGAGGAAGCAATTGAAGCTATAAGTGATGCCATACGTCGTAGCAGGGCAGGTTTGCAGGATAAAAAGAAACCGATAGGCTCATTTATCTTTCTTGGAACAACAGGCGTGGGTAAAACCGAACTGGCAAAGGCCTTGGCCGAATACCTGTTTAATGATGAAGGTGCGTTGGTACGTATCGATATGTCAGAATACCAGGAACGCCATGCGGTATCACGTTTAATCGGTGCGCCTCCGGGATATGTGGGTTATGATGAAGGCGGGCAACTGACCGAAGCCGTACGCCGCAAACCATACAGTGTGGTATTATTAGACGAAATTGAAAAAGCACATCCTGATGTATTCAATATTCTGTTACAGGTACTTGATGATGGTCGTTTAACAGATAACAAGGGCCGTGTGGTGAATTTTAAAAATACCATCATCATTATGACTTCAAATATCGGTTCCAGCATTATCCAGGAGAATTTCCAGGATTTTGATGAGAGTGATAAAGATACTGTAATTGCCAAAACCAAAAATCAATTGTTTGAACTGTTAAGGCAAACTATCCGCCCTGAGTTTTTGAACAGGATTGACGAGATCATCATGTTTACTCCACTTAGCCGTGATGAAATAGCTGATATTGTGAAGTTGCAGTTTAAACAAGTGCAGCAAACCCTAGCTGAAATGGGCGTAGAAATTGAAGCATCCGAAGAGGCTTTAGACTGGCTGGCCCAATTAGGTTACGATCCTCAGTACGGTGCCCGCCCGCTGAAGAGGGTTATTCAGAAGAAAATTCTGAATGAGCTATCGAAGCATATTTTGGCCGGAAAGATTGACAAAGACAGCAAAATTAAACTGGATATGTTTGATAACCAGTTTGTATTTCTGAACGCAAATCAACCTGCGCATGCAGAAGAAGCTAAATAAGAACTAATTAAAGTTCATAAATGAAGAGCCGCCTGTAGTAGGTGGCTTTTCTATTTTAGAATTCCCCCTATTTTATCAATGTGTTGCTTATTTGCCTTATAAATAGCCATTTACAGGTTGTATTATTCTTTGCAAATATTACTGACAACTATTTGGAGTATTATTTAATATTATTTATACAACCTTTAACTAAAACTTACGTTAAAGTGCGATAGTTTAAAATTAATTATATGTAGTAGCCAGGCGCGAGGTCTGGCTATTCT
>JAQBOK010000276.1 GCA_028288085.1 Mucilaginibacter sp. | reverse complement strand
AAAAAATAGTTTTATATCATTCGAACCTCTTATAGGTCCGATACTTACACCTGATCTGAAAGGGATATCGTGGGTAATTGTTGGCGGAGAGTCCGGCATCCATGCACGGCAGATGTTATCGGAATGGGTTTTAGCTATTAAAGAGACCTGTGAAACATTTAATATTCCTTTTTTTTTCAAACAGTGGGGAAGCAAGAAAAGTAACCCGGATAAAAAAGATGACACATTACTAAAGAGACATCCTTATTATGCAATGGGCGGCTGTAAATTGGATGGTGTTATTTACCAAAGCTTGCCATTAAGTGTGTAACGTAATTTATAAAAATAATAAATTACGTTTTGCTAACATTACAATGCCTTCAGTACATATTCGAAATAAGCTGGGTATTTGGTTTATTTATTGCTAACAAACACTATCACGCGCTCCAAGAGAGCCGGGCAGCATGGTAATTCTCCCGGAATTTGCAGAATATCAAGACATTAAATCATTGCTATTTTAAAATCAATGCAAAAAAGTGTTAAATTTAGCATCATCTTAATGCATTAGTTATGCCGATATTCATGGATGTTCATATTGTTCCGGGCGTAAAAGCAAAGGATGTTGCTGCGGCGCACCGTTTGGACCTGCTTCACCAGCAAGAGCATGGCTGCAATTGCATGACCTATTGGATAGATGAAGCCCGCGAAAATATTTTTTGCCTTATTGAAGCCCCGGACAAACATGCAGTGGAGGAAATGCATAGTAAAGCACATGGTCTTATTCCCAATAAAATTATTGAAGTAAGCAGTAACCTGGTTGAAGCTTTCCTGGGGCGTATCTATGATCCCTCGGATGCACCAATCTCAAATGAAGGGTTGAAAGTTTTTGCCGACTCTTCTTTCAGGATCTTGTTGGTCACAAAAACGACCGATCCTGTTTTGCTGAAACATCAATTGGGAGATGAGAAAGCGGGCGAATTATTAAACGCGCATACCAGCATCATCCGGAAAAACATTTTACAACACGGCGGAAGAGAAGTTGAACATGAAGGAAGCGGTTTTGTTGTTTCATTTTCTTCAGCATCCAAAGCGGTGGAATGTGCATTATCTATCCGGAGGGAAATGCCGGATTCCATTTCAGCGCAAATTGATCTTAAGTTAGCAGTGAATGCCGGTGAACCGGTTGAGCGCAGTGAGCACCTGTTTGGAGAAACCATTCAATTTGCATCAAACATGTGCCGTATTGCAAAAGAAGGAAAGATCGCCATAGCATCGCCCGTAAAAGAAATGATTGCGGATGACCTTTTTCAGAAAGAGCGAAAATATTTCCTGAACCTTTTACCGCATGATGAGCATTTATTGAAATTACTGTTCGGCAAACTGGAGGAGAACTGGCAGGATGCAGATTTCGATCTTTCAGATTACTGCAATGCAACAGCCATGAGTGGTTCGCAATTATACCGGAAAACAATAGCCCTTACCAGCCTGCCACCCAATTCGCTTTTAAAGGATTTCAGGCTGCATAAAGCAAAAGACCTGATGAGAAAACGGTATTACAATATTGCACAGATAACTTTCGATTCGGGCTTTACCAGCGCTTCTTATTTTACCAAATGTTTTAAAAAGAAATATGGGCTCCTGCCGATGACCTACCTCGAATTACTCCATTGAGGGCCTTCCGGTTAAATTTTACCATTTATTGATGGATTTGTTTCATACGGTTTGCTATTTATTGAATGATTTGTTATAGCCCTTCGCTATTTGCTGATGGTATATTCGATTATTCTTTAAACCATTAAATCTCAACGTTATGAAACTTATCAAAAACACCACCCTGCTTCTTGTCATTGTCTTGTTCACCGGCATGGCCGCCATGGCACAAACAGCATCAGTAAAAGACACTTCATCCAAATCAAATTCAACAACAATGAAAACTTATCTTATCGAAAGGGACATCCCCAACGCGGGCAAATTGACTCCTGAGCAGTTAAAAGCAATTTCACAAAAGTCATGCAGTGTGCTGCAGCACATGGGTCCTCAAATTCAATGGATACAAAGTTATGTAACCGGCGACAAGATTTTCTGCGTGTACAAAGCAGAGAATGAAGACCTGATCCGCGAACATGCTAAAGAAGGAGGTTTTCCTGCTAATGTGATTACCGAAATAGCAACAACTATTAGCCCGGCAACTGCTAAACAGTAACGAAAAAGAAGAAACAATTTGTTCAAGAACCCGCTTAATGCGGGTTTTTTTATGCAGAATGGGAAGAATGATAGGTTGTTTGAACCTCCACTCCTTTGGCAAGCGTTTGGTATACCACGCAATATCTTTCGGTAAGTTTTTTGAGGGCCGCTATTTGCTCTTCGCTGGCATCGGTATCCAGGTCAAACTCCATGCGGATGGTTTTAAAGCCAACGGGGGCTTCTTTGCTTACCCCTAAAGTGCCTTTGAAATCGAGGTCGCCTTCTGCTCTTACCATTCCGCTTTTGATATTCACTTCAATGGCCGTTGCCACTGCTTGCAAGGTAACGCCCGCGCAAGCCACCAGTGCTTCCAGTAGCATGTCGCCGGAGCACGCAAGCATGCCTGTGCCTCCTGTGGCAGGATGCAGCCCTGCTTCCACGATGGATTTGCCGGTTTCCACTTTACAGGAAATGCCTTCGCCGATCTTTCCTTCTGCTTTTAAGGTGATAACCGCTGACTCTGGCTGCTCGCGGTATTTATCTTTGAGCGGCGCTTGCAGGTTTTTGAGTTCTGTTGCATTCATAATTACAAGTTTAATAAAAAAATGGGACAACCTGCTTTAGCGAAAATTTCGGTGTATACAAATTTACGGGGTTGGCTTTATTAAAGTGGTGACAGTATTTTGTCAGTAAGCGCGGGTAGGTGGTTGTAATTGCTTGATAATCAGATGTTAATGTTTGTTCACTGTGTTCACGAAAAAAACGTGAACACGTTTTAAATTATGGCCGAAAAGGAATACGCAAGCACCTTATAAAGCAGAATGCGAACTTTTACAATTTATTTGGATAATATTGTAATATAATCGCATTTACTTAATTTGATGAAGAAAGCTTTGATTACCGGTATAACCGGCCAGGATGGGGCATATTTAGCCGAATTTTTGTTAAAAAAAGGTTATGAAGTGCACGGCGTAAAAAGAAGGTCTTCCTTGTTTAATACCGACCGGATAGATCACTTGTATCATGATCCCCATGAGCCAAATGTTAAATTCAAACTGCATTTTGGTGATCTTACTGATTCTACCAATTTGATCAGGCTGGTGCAGGAAGTGCAGCCTGATGAGATTTATAATCTTGCAGCGCAAAGCCATGTAAAGGTGAGCTTTGATACCCCTGAATATACAGCTAATGCAGATGGCGTAGGTACACTACGCATATTGGAGGCGGTAAGGCTACTCGGTATGACCCAAAAGACACGCATTTACCAGGCTTCCACTTCAGAATTGTATGGTTTAGTGCAGGCTGTGCCGCAAAGCGAAACCACGCCATTTTATCCCCGTTCTCCTTATGCCGTGGCTAAGTTATATGGGTATTGGATTATTGTTAACTATCGCGAAGCATATAATATGTATGCCTGCAACGGTATATTATTTAATCATGAAAGCCCGATACGCGGAGAAACTTTTGTAACAAGAAAAATTACCCGTGCAGCTTCAAAGATTGTTTTAGGTCTGCAAAATTGTCTGTATGTTGGTAATCTTTCGGCCCGTAGGGATTGGGGGCATGCCAAGGATTATATTGAAGCCATGTGGCTGATGCTGCAACAGGATAAAGCGGAAGATTTTGTGATAGCTACCGGCGTTACCACTACAGTAAGGGATTTTATAAAAATGTCATTTGCAGAATTGGGTGTGGAAGTTGAGTTTAGCGGCAAGGACGAGCACGAAAAGGGAGTGATCATTGACGTTGACCAGCAAAGGGTGGAAGAATTGGGATTGAATATGGACGCATTGAAATTTGGACAAACGGTAGTAAAAGTTGACCCTAAATATTTCAGACCTACAGAAGTGGATCTGCTGATAGGCGATGCTACTAAAGCAAAGGAAAAATTAGGATGGGTACCTAAGTACGATCTGAAGGCTTTAGTAGTTGATATGATACAAGCCGACCTGCACCTGGTAAAGAAAGATGATTATTTAAAAAAGGGTGGGTTCAAAACTTTAAATTATTTCGAATAAAAAGGTTTATGTTTAATAAGCTATTTTAATCCCTATGAAGAAAGTCTTTACTTGTATATTACTGCTGATATTATTTGCGTGCGCATCGCATGCTCAATTAATGTATCAGCCTTATTCCTATCAGTTTTATCAAAAATTGGATAACAGTGTTTATTCACCATCCACGAATTTACATACCTCAGTTAAGCCATTTCTAATAGCCGATTCAAGCGCGATAAGGCCGCTTTATGATTCGTTATTGATGCTGAATGTAGACACCAGAAGCAAAAGCTGGTTGAACCATGTGTTATTCACCGGGCATCTGGTTGACGTAAAAAGCAAGGATTATACCTTTTACATGGATTATTTGCCCGACCTGCAAATAGGCAGGGAATTCTCCGAGCCTAAAACCGTCTGGCTAAATACCCGTGGCTACCAGGTGGGTGGAACCATAGGGGATAATTTCTTTTTTTATAGCAGCGGCTATGAAAACCAGGGACGGTTTGCTAACTATGAAAATGATTATATCAACAATGTTCATATGATACCCGGCGAGGCCTATGATAAAAGCTTTGGGAAACCTACAAAGGATTGGTCAAGCGTTACCGCTCTGATAGGTTATTCGCCCAGTAAAGCTATCACTATAGCCCTTGGCGAGGATAAGACTTTTATTGGCGATGGCTACCGGTCGGTTTTATTGTCTGATTATGCAGCGGCTTACCCTTTGCTCAGGTTTACCGCAAACCTTGGTGGAAATGTGCAGTACATGGCCATGTGGGCCTATATGGAAGACCCAAATGCTACTCAATTCAATTCCTTTAGCAATAACCGGAGAAAATGGGGAGCGTTCCATTATATCGACTGGAATATTACCAACAGGGCTTCCATCGGGTTCTTTAATGCATTAATTGCTGAAGAAGCGAATGACCAGGGCCAATATCATGGCTTTGATGTTAACTATATCAACCCGGTTTTTTTTGTTTCTTCATTAGGGCCGGCAAAGCCCGCACCCGATCATACCTTATTCGGATTTAACGGCAAATACAAGGTATTAAATAAAACCACAATATACGGGCAGTTTCTTTTCGACCAGGCATCGTCATCCGGAAATAATAATGGCAGGAGTGCCTGGCAGTTAGGTTTCAGAGGTTCGGACCTGTTTAAAGTCAGTAAGCTGAATTACCTGTTCGAGTATAACACCTCAAAGCCGTACACTTATTCAAACCAATACCCTATTGTGAATTATGCCCAGTTAGGTGAGCCGCTTGCAGACCCGCTTGGTGCTAATTTTAAAGAATTTGTAGGCATATTGAATTACTCCATCGGGAAATTCGATCTGCAGGGCCAGGTAAATTATGCAAAGTATGGTCTGAATCCGGCTAACGTTAACTATGGCAAGGATATTACGCTGGCTGATAATATAAATCTGCCCCCGTCTGTTGGAAGTACAGGGCAGGGTTTGGCTACCAGTTTAAAATATGCTGAGGGTACAGTTTCTTACCTTCTCAATCCAAAATATAATTTGCGGATAGAAGTTGGCGGACTACTCCGGCAGGAAACTAACAGTGTAACTGATACAAAAACCGCTATGATAACACTGGGATTAAGAAGCACATTCAGAAACCTCTATCATGATTTTTAATTTATTCAATTTTCCTGTCATGAAGCACATCTCCTTAACCTATAAAATAGCTTTTATAATAGTACTGAATTTTGTTTTTGCAAGTGTCGCATTTGCCCAATCAGTATATCCGCCTTACTCTTACCAGTTTTATCAAAAGCTCAATACGGACCTTTACTCTACAGAAACACGGGAACATACCTCACTAAAGCCGTTTTTTGTAGATGATTCTTTGTTGAAATTACATTATGATTCACTGATGAACTACGGGTTTGATGGAAAGGAGCATGGCCTGTTGTATCGTAAACTATTCAATGAACATTTGATAGATTACAAAAGTTCAAGTTTTACCTTTTATGCTGATTTGTTACCCGATTTTGCTATTGGAAGGGATTTTTCGGGAAAACTGACCACAAGCACCACTTCATTAGGCTTGCAAATAGGGGGTACTGTGGGCAATAAATTTTACTATAATATAACTGGATTCGAAAGCAGCGCGGTAGTTCCTGACTATCTTGCAACATACATCAATCAAGTAGGCGTAATACCCGGACAGGCTTATGCTAAAACGTATAAGGATAATGGTTACGACTGGTCATATCTGACAGCGACTGTGTCCTACACGCCAATAAAATATTTAAATATATCGGCCGGGCGCGATAAGACCTTTATAGGTGATGGTTACCGGTCTATGTTGCTATCTGACTATGCATCCCCATATCCGTTTTTAAAATTGACGGGTACCCTTGGGAACGTAAGGTATATGGTAATGTGGACCTACATGAATGATCCTGCCCCTACTTCACAATACGATGTCAGCAGGAAAAAATTCGGCGTGTTCCATTATTTGGACTGGAATGTCAGCAACAGGCTTTCCATTGGTTTTTTTGAAAATATAATGGGTTTCTTTACAGATGATAATGGAGCAAAACGCCCTTTCGACTTTAATTATATCAACCCTATTATATTCCTAAAACCGGTTAATAATGCAAGTGATGATCCTGATAAGTCGTTATTAGGCCTTACAGGGAAGTATAAGATCAGCGATGGTATGACGGTTTACGGGCAATTTGCCTTAAATGAGTTTGTATCTAAAGACTTTTTCTCCAGTGATGGTGCATCGGTTAATAAATATGGCTGGCAATTAGGTATCAGGGGAGCCGACCTGTTTGGGGTTAAAAACCTGAACTACTTGTTTGAAACTAATAATGCAAAACCTTATACTTATTCGGCACGGTCATCTATAGAGAATTATTCCGAGAATAGCGAACCGCTTGCCCATCCATGGGGTGCCAACTTCAGAGAGGTGGTTGGACTATTGAATTATACCTACAAAAGATTCGATTTCTCCGGCGAAGCCGACTATGGACATTATGGTTTGGATGTGGGTGGATTGAATTATGGCAAGGATATTTTTGAATTATACACTTATCCTGCCAGGGCAATAGGTGTTCAGACCGTTTCTTATGGAAACTATACCGGCCAAGGTTTGACCACCAATATGTATTACCTGGAGGGAAAGGTGGCCTATCTGCTTAATCCAAAATATAACCTGAGAATTGAGTTGGGTGGGATATTCAGGCAGGAGCACAACAGTCAGTTTGAAGACAGGACAACAATGATTACTATTGGATTAAGAAGCTCGTTCCGCAATATATACAACGATCTGGCCAGTTATAAAGCACATTGATCAGGATGCTATGGTATGCGCATTGCGCTTAAGGCCCAGCTTCTTTACCTCTTCTGTTATGCCTTTAGCATCATAACCGCATTCGGCCCAAAGTTCAGGTTGTTCACCGTGTTCTATAAAGGCATCAGGTATGCCTAAGCGCACAACCTGGGCATGATAGTTATTATCCGCCATAAATTCCAGTATGGCGCTTCCCATGCCGCCTTCAGTACAGCCGTCTTCAACGGTGATCACTTTATTGAACTTTTTAAACACCTCGTGCAGCAAGTTCTCATCCAGCGGTTTCACAAAACGCAGATCATAATGTGCCGGATAAAAACCTTCGTCGCCAAGCTCTGTGGTGGCCTTTACTACTTCATTGCCAATAGTACCTATTGATAATATGGCTACTTCTTCTCCATCACATATTTTGCGTCCCTTGCCTACCGGTATAGCTTTTAACGGGCGTTGCCAGTCAACCATCACTCCAGTACCACGTGGATAGCGTATCACAAATGGCCCCATATTATCCTGCTGGGCGGTAAACATCAGATTCCGCAATTCCTCCTCATTCATAGGGGCCGAAACGGTCATATTGGGAATGCAGCGCATATATGCAAGGTCATAAGCCCCATGGTGAGTTGGCCCATCGGCACCGGCAATGCCGGCTCTGTCCAGGCAAAATACTACATTAAGCTTCTGTATGGCAACATCATGTATCACCTGGTCATAAGCTCTTTGCATAAAGCTCGAGTAGATGTTACAGAAAGGAATAAGTCCCTGAGTAGCTAATCCAGCCGAAAAAGTTACCGCATGCTGTTCGGCAATACCCACGTCAAAGGCGCGGTTAGGCATGGCCTTCATCATCATATTCAACGAGCAGCCCGAAGGCATGGCCGGTGTAATGCCCATTATTTTGGGATTCTGTTCGGCCAGTTCAATAATGGTATGGCCAAATACATCCTGGTATTTTGGAGGCTGTGGCTTTTCAGATTTTGATTTTTTTATTTCGCCGGTTATTTTATCGAATAAGCCAGGCGCATGCCATTTGGTTTGGTCCTTTTCGGCGAGGGCATAACCCTTCCCTTTAACAGTTACACAATGCAATAACTTGGGCCCTGGTATATCACGCAGGTCACGTAATACTTTTACCATGTGTTTTACATCATGCCCATCTATCGGCCCAAAATAACGGAACTGAAGGGCCTCGAAAAAGTTACTTTTCTTTAATAAAGTCCCTTTTATGCTTTTTTCTATTTTCTTGGCGATCTTAAACGCATCAGGGCCTATTGCAGATAATTTAGTAAGCACATGTGCAATATCATCCCTGAAACGGTTATACGGTTTTGATGTGGTGATATCTGTAAGGTACTCTTTTAATGCACCCACATTTGGATCTATCGACATGTTATTGTCGTTCAGGATCACCAGCAGATTGGAGTTTTCAATACCGGCATGGTTAAGGGCCTCAAATGCTATGCCTGCAGTCATGGCGCCGTCGCCAATTACTGCTACATGCTGGCGGTCTGTTTCACCTTTATATTGTGAAGCCACAGCCATACCCAACGCTACAGAAATAGAGGTAGAAGAATGGCCAACGCCAAAAGTATCATATTCACTTTCTGAACGTTTTGGAAAACCGCTTATTCCGTTATAAACTCTATTGGTGTGAAAAATATCCCGGCGGCCTGTTAAGATTTTGTGCCCGTAAGCCTGGTGCCCAACATCCCAAACCAGTTGGTCATAAGGGGTATTCAATATATAATGCAGGGCAACTGTCAATTCAACAACGCCAAGGCTGGCAGCAAAATGGCCACCGTTTACTGATACAACGTCAACTATATATTGACGCAATTCCTGGCAAACCTTTTCAAGTTGATCTTCGGTAAGTTGCTTTAAATCAGAAGGGTAGTTTATTTTTTGTAGTAAATCACCGGCTGTTACCTGCATACATGTCCTTATAGAATATTTAACTTACAAAGTAAGCTATTTAATTGCTAAAATCATTGAAAAATCGTCTGCAATAATTATACTTTTGGGTTTTTATGACAGAAGATAGTTTTGAAATAAAATTACCGCAATTCGAGGGGCCTTTTGATCTGTTGCTTTTTTTCATTGAAAGAGACGAACTGGATATTCATGATATTCCTATTGCCCGCATTGCCGATGATTTTTTAAACTATATCCACCACATGACCAGCCTTAACATGGAGCTTGCCAGCGAATTTATTTTTGTGGCGGCCACCCTGATGCGTATAAAGGCTAAAATGTTACTGCCCCGATACGCTGCTGAGGAGGAGGGAGGGGCGCTTGATACTAAGGCTGAGTTGATCAGGAAGCTAATTGAGTATAAGAAATTTAAATTATTATGCGAAGAATTGCGCCCACTGGAAGAAGAACGCTTTAAGCAGGAAAAGCGCGGCAATATTATTTATGATCTGCAACAGGTTGAAAAAACAACCGTACCGGGAGAGGAGCTTTCTGAACTTAATTTATATAAATTAATGATGGTTTATGATCGGGTGATGAAACGATATTTAAATCGCACCGAAGAAGTTACGCATACTGTAATTCAATACCCTTATACTATAGAAAAGCAAAAAAAAGCTATTAGTGACCTGCTAATGATCAATAAAAAATTAGATTTTAAATCGATAGCCGGCAATTCAGAGAATAAAGTACACTTTGTATATAATTTCCTGGCAGTATTAGAGATGCTGCAACAGGAAATGATCAACATACAGATAGGTCTTGGTTATAATAATTTTTGGATATCATCTAGATAGGGCCGGGAACCAAGCTTCTGGAAAGAAAATTTCATTGTGATAACCCCATTTTAATCTTACTTCTTGATTCTTGCCTCTTGCTTCTAAATAATTAACTTAGCCCCGTTTTTAAACAGATCATGAAAAGAGACAAACTGATATTTAAACTGTTGGATGAAGAACAACAGCGCCAGGAAGAAGGCATTGAACTGATTGCATCAGAAAATTTTGTAAGCAGGCAGGTAATGGAAGCCGCGGGTTCCGTAGCTACAAACAAGTATGCCGAAGGCTTGCCGGGCAAGCGTTATTATGGCGGTTGCCAGGTAGTTGATGAAATTGAGACAATAGCCATTGAAAGGGCCAAACAGCTATTCAATGCCGAATGGGTAAATGTGCAGCCGCACTCCGGGGCACAAGCCAACGCGGCAGTGATGCTGGCTTGCCTTCAGCCGGGCGATAAAATACTGGGTTTTGATCTATCTCATGGTGGACACTTAACACATGGCTCCCCTGTGAATTTTTCTGGTAAACTATATCAGCCGCATTTTTATGGGGTTAAAAAAGAAACAGGACTTATAGACTACGACCATCTTAAAAAAGTAGCCCTTGTGGAAAAGCCCAAAATGATCATTTGCGGCGCTTCAGCATATTCACGTGATTGGGATTATGAATTTATCCGTAAAGTAGCCGACGAAGTAGGTGCGCTGGTATTGGCTGATATTGCCCACCCGGCAGGACTGATAGCCAGGGGATTGTTAACAGATCCGCTGCCGCATTGCCATATTGTGAGTACTACTACCCATAAGACTCTTAGGGGCCCACGTGGAGGCATGATCATGATGGGTAAAGACTTTGAAAACCCGTGGGGTTTAAAAACGCCAAAGGGCGAGATCAGGATGATGTCGGCATTGTTGGATATGGCAGTTTTCCCTGGTACACAGGGCGGCCCGCTTGAACATATTATCGCTGCCAAGGCTATCGCATTTGGCGAGGCATTGAGCGACGAGTACATGAAATACGTTGTGCAGGTTAAAAAGAATGCCCACACAATGGCCGAAGCTTTTGTTGCCCGTGGTTACGAAATTGTTTCGGGTGGTACTGACAATCATTTGATCCTGATAGATCTGAGAAATAAAAACATAACCGGTAAAGCAGCAGAAAACGCTTTAGTTGCCGCTGATATTACCGTAAATAAAAATATGGTTCCGTTTGATGACAAGTCGCCGTTTGTAACTTCTGGTATCCGTGTTGGTACGGCAGCTATATCCACACGTGGCATGAAAGAAAAGCAAATGGAACACATTGTAGAGCTGATAGATGCTGTAATAATTAATCCCGAAAATGAACCTTCTTTAAAGAAAATACGTAAAAAGGTTCACAAGCTTATGGACGAGTACCCTTTGTACCGCCATAATGGCCTGGATTAATAAAGTGAATAAACATCAATCCATTTTAACCGAAGAAAAACGTTTAACAGCCATCGGGACGTATCATATTTTAGATACTTTACCTGAAAAGGAATTTGATGCAATTACAAGACTTGCCTCATACATCTGCAAGGCCCCTATCGCACTGATATCATTTATTGATGCCGATAGACAATGGGTAAAATCAATGATTGGCATAGATGCAAAACAGATACCCCGTGCGGATTCTTTTTGCAACTATGCCATTCTTAATAATACAATACTCGAGATCAGTGACGTGCTTGAAGATGAAGTTTTCAGGCAAAACCGTTTCGTGATCAATGATCCGCAGATCAGGTTTTATGCCGGCGCCCCTTTGATAGACCCTAACGGAAACCGCTTAGGCGCTTTGTGTGTTATGGACATGGTTCAGCGTAAATTGACTGATGAGCAGTTAACTGCTTTACGGACACTCGCGGATGAGGTAATGTTGCGATTGGTATCGGGCAAACAAAAAAGGGAATTGGATAATAGTACTATCCGCGATAAGGAGTTTTTTAATTTATTAAACAGCTCAACAGATATCCACTGTGTAATGGATAATGAATATAGGATTGAAATAATCAACAACCCGGTAAGTGATATACTGGGATATACCCCGCAGGAAACTATTGGTCGTAGTCTTTGGGACTTTTTTTCAGAAGGGATCCGTGTTTCTTCAACGCTCAAACTTAAAAAGGTTTTACCCAGGCAGCAAAAGCCGGTCATAATTGAAACACCGGTTTTAACCCATTCGGGTGATATTAAATGGATCAGTTGGTCATTTATATTAAAAGAAAACAAGTGGTATGCCAGCGGACGCGATGTTACTTATCAAAAAAGGACAGCAACCGATTTAGATATTCTCTCTTTCGCCGCCAAAAAATCACCAAGCGGTATCGTGATACGTGATAACAAGGGATGCATAGTTTGGTTTAATGAAGCCCTGGAAAAACTGCTGGGTTATTCATTGGATGAAGTGAAGGGTAAAACAGTTGGCACATTAATCTTTGGCGAAGAAACGGATATGGAGGTTTATAATAGTGCCACCATAGCTTTTCAGGCAAACAAACCTTATGAAGTTGAGCTAAAAATTTATAAAAAAGACGGAACGGCGATATGGGCATTTATTTCTAATAGCCCCCTGTTTAACGAAAACGGCAGCGTTGAACGCCATATTAGTATGATGGTTGATATAAGCGAGCGTAAGAAAGCCGAAGAGCAGCTTACTTTACTATCGTTAGTAGCAAGCAGCACCACAAGCGGTGTGATTATAAATGACAAAAATGGTAAGGTTGAATGGGTAAATAAAGCATTTGAAAAGATTACCGGCTATTCTTTGGAAGATGCCGAAAATAAACCATTGGGCGATGTGCTGAAGGGCGAGTTAACAGATGATTCTGTTATTGCTAAATCCCGGGAACTTTCCAAAAATAAACAATCATTTGAGGTTGATCTGCTGGTATACCGCAAAGACGGCCAGCCATTGTGGATATCAGTTATCAATTCTGTAATTCTCAACAGCGAGGGTAAGGTTGATAAATATATCGAGGTTATCATAGATATCACCGCAAAAAAGAAAGCCGAAATTGAATTGATCGCGGCAAAGGAAGAAGCGCTACAATTGAGTCGTGCCAAAGATATGTTCATCTCCGTAATGAGCCACGAAATTCGTACCCCCCTTAACGCGGTTATTGGTATGTCGCATTTGTTGCTTGATGATAATACAGTAGAAATTCAAAAGGAAAACTTAGGCATACTTAGGTTCTCTGCTGAAAATTTGATGGTATTGATCAATAATGTGCTCGACTTCACTAAAATAGAAACCGGCAATATCGAGTTGGAAAAGACCGAAGTTGATCTGCGTGAGCTGGTTCAAAGTATTACTCAATCGATGCAGTTTAACGCCAATGAAAAGAAAATAAATCTTAAACATACTATTGACAAGGCAATACCAAAAATTATTATAGGCGACAGCACACGGCTATGCCAGATATTGCTGAACCTGTTAGGTAATGCGGTTAAGTTTACAGAAACAGGTGGCATAACTATTGATCTGGGCGTTATTGAACAAACAGATAAGGACGTAAAAATACGCTTCGCTGTTTCAGATACCGGTATAGGTATTGCAAATGATAAAATAAACACCATCTTTGAGTCTTTCAAACAGGCTGAAGCCGACACCTCACGCAAATATGGGGGCACAGGCTTGGGCCTTGCTATCACAAAGAGACTAATTGAACTGCACGATGCCAGGATAAACGTGGATAGTGTACTGGGTATCGGTTCAACTTTTTGGTTCACAATAAAATTTGACAAAGGGCATATTCATACCATTAATAATAAAAATATAGTGGAAGCAGGATTAAAATTAAACGTATTAGTTGTTGATGACAATCAAATAAACAGGTTGTTAATAAATAAAGTGATCAGTAAATGGGGTGCAACCATTGACTTTGCTGAAAATGGCCAGGAAGCCGTTAATAAAATTGAAGGCAATGTCAGTTTTGATGTTGTATTAATGGATATTCACATGCCTGTGATGGGCGGTTTGGAAGCAACCCAGATCATCCGTTCAAAAAGCGAGCCCTATTATCAGCAGCTCCCTATCATTGCCTTAACAGCGTCTATGCTCAACAGCGAGGTTAATGAGATTTCAAAAGCTGGGATGAATGATTATATATTAAAACCATTTGATCCCAAAGGCTTATACGATAAACTGAGCAAGTATCAGAAAAATTAAGTTGCGTATGTTAGTTTGCTTGTAACTAAGCAGCAGGCAATCCTTAAAGCCATTAAAACATACACAAATAAAAATCAGGTTACAGGGAAAGTATAAGCTATTCTGCGCAGGCAATAGTAGCTATACTCAATTTTAATCCCTCTACTTTGAGCAATTCGGCACCGCAAGCTTCCAGGGTGGAACCTGTTGTCACCACATCATCAACTAATAATATGTGTTTATTTATCAGTAGTTCGGGCTGCTTTAAGGCAAATACTTCCTGCATATTCTCAAACCTTAAGAATCGCGAACGGTGTGTTTGAGTTTCTGTGGCTTTAATGCGCACCAGGTTATGCTCAACTACCGGAATATTTAATTTTTGTGATAGCCCCGTTGCAAAGCAAGTGCTTTGGTTATATCCCCTCTTTTTAAGCCTGCTTTTGTGTAAGGGAACCGGGATGATAATATCAGCATTGCTGAAAATAGCATTTGCAGCTAATTGTTCTCCTGCAATGCTCCCCAGCATGTTTCCAACTTTTTGTATCCCTTTGTATTTAAGTTGGTGCAACAGGTGCTGCATTTTTCCGCCTTTGGTAAAATAGCACATGGCATAAGCAGCTTCAAGATTAATTTTGCCCCAAAACTGTTGCGCAACCGTATTGTCGGCTTTTTGATGAAAATTAGTAAAGGGTAAGTGATAACGGCAGTCTATGCATATCAATTCCTCGCCGGTAATTAAACTTTGTCCGCAGGCCTGGCAAAGTTCAGGGAATAATAAAGAAACAAAATCGGCTAAGTAGCTTCCTTGCAATTTCATGCAATGAATTTAGCAGAATATTTTATTGTTCAGAAATTTTTGCTTTTTCTTTAATTGCCAATTGCCCACAGGCTGCATCAATATCCTTTCCACGGCTGCGGCGTATATTGGTAATCACATCATGTTTTCGTAAATATTCGGCAAAGGCCTCAATCTTATCTTCGCCCGCATTGGTATAGCTGGCAAACGATATTGGGTTGTATTCAATAATATTTACTTTACAGGGAATATGTTTGCAAAACCTGGCCAGTTCTTCAGCATCCTGCAACTCGTCATTAAAATCATTAAAAACAATGTACTCATAGGTGACCATGTTTTTTGTTTTGGCATAATAATATTTAAGGGCCTCGGCCAGGGCTTTTAATGAGTTTTGCTCATTTATGGGCATTATGGTATTGCGCTTTTCATCATTAGCTGCGTGCAACGATAATGCAAGGTTAAATTTCACTTGGTCATCGCCTAGTTTTTTGATCATTTTCGCAATTCCGGCCGTGGATACTGTGATCCTTTTTGGCGACATGTTCAACCCGTCTTCAGCAGTTATCCTTTCAACCGATTTGAGTACATTGTTGTAGTTAAGCAGGGGTTCGCCCATGCCCATGTATACAATATTAGTTAATGGTATGCCATAATTCTCTTTTGCCTGCCGGTCTATAAGCACTACCTGGTCGTAAATTTCATCCGGGTTAAGGTTGCGTTTTCGCTCCATATAACCTGTAGCGCAAAACTTACAGGTTAAGCTACACCCAACCTGCGACGAAACACAGGCCGTCATCCGTTCGGGCGCAGGAATTAAAACACCCTCAATTAAATGATTATCATGTAAAATAAAAGAATTTTTTATAGTTTTATCAGCACTAAACTGTGAGTTGTTAATTTTTGCGTTATTGATAATAAAATTTTCATTCAGTTTTTTACGCAGTTCTTTTGAAACATTGCTCATTTCGTCAAAAGAAATGCATGATTTTTCCCAAAGCCATTCATAAACTTGTTTAGCCCTGTAACTTTTTTCGTCCATTTCAGTAAAATGGTCATATAAAGTTTCAATGCTTAGGCTGCGGATATCAATTTTGTCTTTGGTACTCTTCACTTTGCAAAAGTACTGAAATAAAAAAGCACTGCATTTTTTATAAATGTTTCTTTTGTAATCTTTTAATTTAAGAACATAACTTGTAGTTAATTGTAATAAATTATAGGAAAGATTCGTCAAAGAAGTGTTTATCGATGCTTTTGAGCATTAGATTATTTTTTATTTGAATGAAAAGTTTTAAAGCCGATTACGTTTTTCCTGTTTGTGCCGATCCAATAAAAAATGGAATAGTTACCATAAATGACTATGGTAAAATTGTTTCTGTTTCAGATAGTCACCCTTCTGATACAAAAACTGGCCATATTGAGCAATTGAAGGGCATCATTTGCCCGGGGTTTATTAATACCCATTGCCACCTCGAACTCTCACATCTTAAAGATAAGATACCGCCAAAGGGGGGACTAATAAATTTCATTAAAGATATCCAGGTATTGCGTACTGCCGACAGCGAAGAAATATCAGCGGCTGCAATTAAGGCAGATAATGAAATGTATGAGAACGGTATTGTTGCAGTCGGCGATATATCAAACAGCAATGTTACCATTCCTATTAAGTCGAAAAGTAAAATATACTATCATACTTTTGTTGAAACCTTTAGCTTTTTGCCCGCCAAAGCGCAGCAAGTGTTCACCAAAGCCCTGTCATTGTTAAATGAATTTAAACCACAGTCGTGTTCTATAACTCCGCATGCACCCTATTCGGTATCAAAAGAGTTATTTAAACTCATAAAAAAGTACAGCGAAACAGGCGGTAACCTGATTAGCATGCACAACCAGGAGTGTGATGACGAAAACAAGCTTTATCGTTATCGTTTAGGTGGTTTTATAGACCTGTATGAACATTTCGGCATGGACATAACTTATTTCAAATCGCAGGCGCGCAACTCGCTGCAATCCACTGTGCCTTTGTTAACAAATAAGCAGGATGTATTGCTGGTGCATAACACTTGTACCAATTTAAAAGACATTTATTTTATAAAACGTTTTGATAAAAAGATACATTATTGTTTTTGCCCCGCGGCTAACCTGTATATCGAAAACAAACTCCCCAAGATTGAACTGTTTGTAGACCAGGGATTTAATTTAACTTTAGGTACCGACAGCCTTGCGTCAAATAATAAACTCTGTATTTTGAATGAAATGCGCATTCTGCAGGAAAAATTTCCCTCACTTACCACAGCAAGATTAATATCATGGGCCACAGAAAACGGCGCCAAATACCTGGGGTTAGATGATGAAAAAGGTACGCTCGAAGCTGGTAAAACGCCAGGTTTAAACCTGATCACGGGTCTTGATGGCCTCAGGATCACTCCTGAAACAAAAGTTAGGCGGCTCGCCTAAACTTCAACCAGGATTAGATTTGAATTAGTTATTTTTGCCATATGACTAAACATATCGATATTGTAGTTAAGGGCAAGGTACAGGGTGTATTTTTTCGCGGCGCAACAAAAGCAGTGGCTGATCAATTGGGTGTGAAAGGTTATATAAAAAATGAACCTAATGGTGATGTGTTTATCGCTGCCGAAGGAGATAGCCTTAGCCTCGGTATGTTCCTGGACTGGTGTAATGAGGGACCCGAAGATGCCAGGGTAACTTCTGTAGAAAGCCATGAAGGTGAATTAAAAAACTATCGTAATTTTGATGTGGTAAGAAAAGGGTGAATTTAACCGTCAAAATTTAATTATTTCCATTTATCATTGTCAACAGCTAAAAAATTCGCAGGGCAAACTGCCATTTACGGTTTCAGTACCATAGTTCAACGTTTGTTGAGTTCTTTGCTCACCCCGCTTTATACTTCTGCCTACCGCCCATCTGTGTATGGTATTTTTAGCACTATGTTTAGTTATGCTTCCATACTGAACGCTATACTGGCATTTGGCATGGAAACGACTTTTTTCAGGTATCTTAACAAGGATACGGCTAACAAAAAACAAGTTTACAATAATGGGTTTTGGGTGGTGTTTATGTTATCCATCATATTTTTATTTCTAACATTACCATTCACTCATACCATAGCCGGCCTTATTAAGATCGGGAAGGATACACCTCAAAATGAGTTCGAATTATTTATAAAGTATTTTATTGGCATCCTGGTATTAGATGCGTGGTGCGTTATCCCTTTCGCCAAATTACGTGCTGATGGCAGGCCTATGAGGTATGGCGTAGTTAAGTTGGTGAATATCGCGGTAATGGTGTTACTTAACCTGGTTTTTATATTCGGTATACCTTATTGCATAGCACATAATTTACCCGGCGCTGTTTGGTTTAAACAATGGTTTGTACACGGTTGGATAGTTTATGTTTTTTTATCGAACCTGGTTGCCAGCTTTATTACGTTCCTAATGTTGCTACCAGAGTTGCTCGAGTTAAGGATCAAATTTGATGGTCCAATGTTTAAGGATATGCTGATTTATAGCTGGCCTATATTGATTGCAAATTTATCATACATTATTAATGAAAACCTTGATAAGATATTATTAGGAAAATTGCTGCCCGTAAATATTAGCGAGCACGATGTGGGTGTTTATTCCGGGTGTGCTAAAATATCTATATTTCTGAGCATTTTTATACAGGCGTTTCGTTTAGGGGCCGAGCCCTTCTTCTTTAGTCATGCCAAAAACAAAAACTCCGGGCAAACCTATGCCCGTATTATGAATTACTTTGTTATAACCGTTTGCTTAATATTTGTTGCTGTTACGGCTAATATACAAATACTCAAATATTATGTTAATAACAGATCATACTGGGTAGGTTTGGATGTGGTGCCACCATTACTTTTCGGCTATGTAAGCCTGGGCATCTACATGAATTTATCCGTATGGTATAAGCTTTCTGATCAAACCAAATATGGTCTGTACATTTCAGGTGTCGGAGCCATATTGACTATTGTAATAAATGTGCTGTTTATACCCAAATACAGCTATATGGCATCAGCATGGGCATCTTTAATTGCCTATGCTGCCATGATGGTACTATCCTATGTATGGGGACAAAAAAATTATCCTATCCCATACAATATAAAAAAGAACCTGGCTTATATCATTTCCTCAATTATAATCGTTTTTTTATCGTTCTATATTTTTAAGCGTAATATATTTGCAGGCAACGCCTTACTAATACTTTACGCGCTGGCGGTTTATTATTTTGAGGGCAGGGAATTAAAAACTTTATTAAGTAAACGATGAACATCAGGATAATAAACAAGTCTAAAAATAATTTACCGGCGTACGAAACAATACATTCAGCAGGTATGGACCTGCGTGCCGACCTGGAAAGCCCGGAACGGCTTAACCCAATGGAACGTAAATTGGTACCAACCGGTTTACATATTGAGTTGCCCGAAGGATTTGAAGCACAGATACGGCCGCGTAGCGGACTGGCATTTAAACATGGAATAAGTATTGTGAATTCGCCCGGCACTATTGATGCAGATTATCGCGGCGAAATTAAAGTCTTGCTGATCAATTTATCAACAGAGCCATTTGAGATCAATTCGGGCGACAGGATAGCACAAATGATAATAGCAAAGCACGAAAAGGTTAATTGGGATGAGGTGGAGATTTTGAATGAAACCACAAGGGGAACCGGCGGTTATGGTCATACAGGAATAGGATAATGAAACAAAAGCTGTTTATATTATTATGGTATTTAGTGCTGCCGGCTTTTGTTTTCGCGCAAAATGGAGAAAAGGCTAAGGGCAACCGTGTGGTTATTGTTGTTGGGAAACCAATGACACCAGGCGATAGCACTACTGTAAGGCAGCTTTTCTTTTCCGCTCTTCGCGAAAAAACAATTGAGAACTTTACCCTTGCAACAGAATTATTTAATCAGGTGCTGCAAACGGACCCGGCAAATGATGCTTCGATGTTTGAGCTTGCCAATTTGAAAAAAGTACAAAACGATTATCCTGATGCGCAGGATCTGTTAGAAAAGGCAGTAACTGTTAAACCCGACAACGAATGGTACTGGGTAGCCCTGGCTGATTGTTATGAAAAGAATAACGATATAACCAAGCTGGAGAATGTTTTTAATGAACTGATAAGGATTGACCCTGATAAGCCCGATTACTATTTTGATAAGGCGACCGTTTTTTTCCAGGAGAAAAAATATGATGGTGCACTGTCTGTTTATAAACAATTAGAACAGGTAACAGGTCTTACAGATGAAATTGTTGCCGCCCGCGAAAAAATTTATCTCAAACAGGGTAAAATCGACCAGGCTGCTGCCGACCTGGAAGGTATGATAGTGGCTAACCCCTCTCAAATAAAATATTATCTGCTTCTTGGCGAGGTTTATAATTCAAACGGATTAGCTGATAAAGCACTCAAGGTATTACAAACTGCCGAAAAACTGAATCCCGATAATGGACAGGTGCATTTGGCGCTTGCCGATATTTATCGGGATAAAAAGAGTTATGAAAATAGTTTTAATGAATTGACATTGGCTTTTGCCGCCCCCAGCCTGGAAATTGACCAAAAAATAAAGATCGTTTTGGGATATCTGCCAAAATTCCCGGACCCTAACGCCAAAGCCAGCGCGCTTGAATTGAGCCGGCTATTAACCGTTGCCCATCCGGATGACTCAAGGGCTTACGCACTTTATGGCGATATGTTAGTGCAAAATGAAAAATACAAAGATGCAAAAGCCTGTTACAAAAAATCAGTAGAACTAAACGGACAGGTATATGAAGTACAGGAGCAACTGATAAGGCTTGAATTAGGAGAAAATCAGTTAGACGAAGCATTGAAAGATGGCGAAAATGCCTTATCACTTTTTCCAAACCAGGCGTGGCTTAATTATTTGGTAGGCGTAGCATGGCAACAAAAAAAGGATTATAAAAAAGCTTTAGGGTATATCAAAAATGCTACCACGCTGGAAACCCAGGATAAAGAACTTCTTTCCCAGGGCTTTTCTTCACTTGGTGATTGCTATCATTCACTGGATGATAATCAAAAATCAGATGAAGCGTACGAGAAATCATTAAGCTATAATCCCAATAATGCTTACACCCTGAACAATTATGCTTACTATTTGTCGGTAAGAGGTACCTCTTTAGATAAGGCGGCTGAAATGTCAAAGCAGTCAAATGAATTACAACCTAATACAGCATCTTTTGAGGATACCTACGCTTGGATACTGTTTAAGCAAAAGAAATATGCCGATGCCAGGTTATGGATGGAAAAGGCCTTAGCACACGATAAAGATCATAGCGCTATACAAACCGAACATTATGGCGATATTTTATTTTATTTAGGCGATTCAAATGCTGCTGTCCAAAATTGGAAAAAGGCAAAAGAATATGGCGGCGGTTCGCCGGTTTTAGAACGCAAGATCAATGAAAAAAAATATATTGAATAAGCTGCTCATCATTTGTTGTGTATTAGCTATTGTTAGTTGCAAAGCCCATAAACAGCTTGTTGCCAATCGCAAGCTGACGGATACAGCATCTGCAAGTGTTGCTAACACAAATAAATTAAATGCGATACGGCAGGGCCAGGCGAATTTCAATACCTTCTCCGCCAAAGCCCGCACTCAACTGGATATCAATGGGAGCAGTAATGATGTTACCCTGAATATCCGCATCAGTAAAGGGCAAAAGATATGGGTTTCGGTAACTGCCATAGCGGGCATTGAAGTGGCCCGTGCGCTCATCACCCCCGATAGCTTATTAGTCATCAACAAACTGCAAGGCGTGTATTTTAAAAAGCCTTTCAATTATATTTACAAATACACCACCAGCCAAATTGACTATAGCAGCCTTGAGGCTTTGTTGGTTGGTAATGCTATTCCACAATTATTAAATGAGAATACTAAATTGCAGGCCGATAGTGGAAGCGTGAAACTATCTGGCAATTTACAGGAATTGGTTTATAGCTTGTTAATAGGGCCTGATATGAAAGTTAATCAGACTGAATTATCAAACCAAAGCGAAGGACAATCAATACAAGTGAGCAATTCGGCTTTTATGCAGGTTGCGAACAGGGTGGTACCATCGCAAATAAATATTGCCTCAACTGTAAAGGCGAAAAAAATGCAGGTGAATTTACATTACATTAAAGTAGATTTTGACTTGCCACTGCAATATCCTTTTAGTATTCCGTCAAGCTACTCGGCGGCTAATTAAAATTTATATTTTTGAATGATGAGATTTTTAAAAATAGTGTTCTTTCTGCTTGGTGTTTTTATTGCGGTAAACGCACATGCGCAAAGCAGTGATGAATTAAAACGCCGTCGTGATAAATATAACGAAGAGCTTGAAAAACTTAACCGCGAATACGAGGAAACAGCAAACAATAAAAAAAGCACGTTAAAACAATTAAGCCTGCTAAAAGCGCAAATCAACCTGCGCGAAGAAAAGATCACGGCAATAAATTCTGAAGTAAGAATTCTAGATAATCAAATCTCCGAAAGCAATAATACCGTACATAGTTTACAGGGACAGTTGGATATGCTTAAAAAGGAATATGCGGCAATGATACTTTTTGCTTATCGAAATCAAAGCTCCTACAATAAATTGATGTTTATTTTTGCTGCAAAAGACTTTAACCAGTCATATAAACGTTTAAAATATTTACAACAATTTGGTTCTTATCGTGAGCGGCAGGCGCAATACATTGAGGGTACAGAAAAAGACCTGCATGTAAAAATTGTGGAATTGGATAACACCAAAAAGCAAAAGAGCACCTTGCTTGTAGATCAGGTTAAGGAAAAGCAAACACTGGGCAAACAAAAAAATGACCAGGCCAAAGTGGTGGACGATCTGTCAAAACAGCAGGGGCAATTGAAGGAACAGCAAAAAGACCTGCAACGAAAGATCGCCAAAACTAAAGAAGAAATAAACGCTGCAATACGCCGTGAAATAGCCGAAGCAAGGCGTAAGGCTGAAGAAGAGGCGGCAAGGGCAGCCAAACTGGCAAATGCCGCTGCCGCAAATAGTGATAACAAAAATGTTACAGCCCCTAAAAAGGCCATTACAAAAAACTCTACAGCAAGTGAAGTTTTAAATGCGACCCCGGAAGCGGCCAAATTATCAAATGATTTTTTGGGTAACAAGGGAAGTTTGCCCTGGCCGGTAGCTAATGGTGTAGTGATACAAGGCTTTGGTGTTTACTACACCGAAGGTATAAAAAGCGAGAGCAATGGTATTGAAATAAAAACCAACCAGGATGCCTCAGTAAGGGCGGTATTTGAAGGAAACGTAGCCAGTATAAACAATATTTACGGCACGTATACCATTATAATAAGGCATGGTGAATATTTCACAGTGTATTCAAATTTAAAATCAGTGAGTGTGGGAAAAGGGCAAAAAGTAGGCACTAAACAGAACATTGGCATAGCGGCTACCGAAAGCTCACAGGGTATACCCGAGGTCAATTTCCAGTTGTGGAAAGGCTCAAGTCCGGTGAATCCAAAAATATGGCTTGTCCCTGATTGATAATTGTTTTAAACTTTGTGCCATATAATTATCTATATTTGTAAATTAATTGAAAAAGTATGTTTAGTTCGGTTTTATTATTTTTAAACATAGGCGGTCCGGAGATGATATTGATCGTTTTTGTAGCGCTGTTACTTTTTGGCGGTGAAAAACTTCCTGAAATTGCACGTGGTTTGGGGAAGGGGATTCGTGATTTTAAGGATGCGTCAGAAGGTGTGAAACGTGAAATAACCAATCAGATAAATAGCTACGAAGACAGAAAGGCAGAAGAAACCGCAGTTAATGCTACTCCTGTTCCCGAAGCTCCTCATGAGTTGCCTGCCGTAGAGGGACATCTTTCTTTAGAACAGCATGAAGTTACAGGTAATGAGCATGATTTAGCTCAGCCGGTAACAGAAACACATGGTGTAGCTAATACCCTGCCTTTTGTTGAAAACCATGAGCTTGTTTCAGATAACCATATAACTGAAAGTCACTCAGAAATTTCTGATAAAACTGCAGACACCAAGACCGAACCTGCTAAAATAACACACGAATAAATAAATTATAACATAAAACTTAAAAATCATGGGCTCATTAGGCGCACCAGAACTTATTCTGATCATCATTGCAATATTGATATTGTTTGGTGGAAAAAAAATTCCTGAACTAATGAAAGGCTTGGGAAAAGGCATGAAGGAATTTAAAGACGCACAAAACGGCGAAAATAACAATCCGACAAACACTACAACAACAGAAGAAAAACCTAAAAATTAATCCTTAAAGATTAATTTAAAAATTTCTCCTGCAGTGAGCAGACCTGCCCGCAAGCAGGCAGGTTTAGAGAGAACTTCTGCTTATAGCTTTTTACTTATAAACTTATCTGCCGAAATTTCTATTTCAACAGATAAGTTTTTTCTATTTTAGGCCCATGGCTAAATTTTATTCTTCTTTAGCTGAAATAAAGAAGGAATTATACAGTGGAAGCGTCACAGTTGAAAGGCTGGTGAAGAACTACCTGGACCAGATCAGTGTAAATACTCATCTGAATGCTTTTAATGAGGTGTTTGATCAGGAAGCACTATCTGCCTCAAAAATAGTTGATGAACGCATTAAAGCGGGCACCTCCGGCAGACTGGCAGGCATGGTGATCGCTATAAAAGATAACATTTGCTATAAAGGGCACAAAGTTTCGGCTTCTTCTAAAATTCTGGAAGGGTTTACTTCTATTTATTCATCTACCGTTGTTGAACGCCTGTTGGCCGAAGACGCTATAATTATAGGTCGCTGCAACTGCGATGAGTTTGCAATGGGCGCGTCCAACGAGAACTCATATTTTGGTCCGGTAAAAAATTATGCAGATAATAGCAGGGTTCCGGGTGGTTCATCAGGTGGCTCTGCGGTGGCGGTACAGGCAAACATGTGCCATGCTGCAATCGGCACTGATACTGGCGGTTCGGTAAGACAGCCTGCCTCTTTTTGCGGTTTAATAGGTTTGAAACCTACTTATGGCAGTATATCAAGGCATGGTATTATTGCTTATGCATCATCATTTGACCAGGTTGGCCCAATAACAAGGTCAATAGAAGACGCTGCTCTTTTATTAGAAATTATGGCTGGTGCAGATGACTATGACAGCACATTGGCGCAGGTGCCGGTGCCTTCATACAGTAACGAATTATCAGCGTCTTCGTCAAAAAAGAAGATAGCTTACTTACAGGAAGCCCTTACAAGCCCGGGTGTTAATAGCGAAGTTAAAAGCACACTTGTAAATTATATTGATAAGCTGCGCGCCGATGGCCATACAGTTAAAGCGATAGCATTTGATTACCTGGATTATATAGTTCCTGCTTATTACATATTAGCAACAGCCGAAGCTTCCTCTAACCTGGCCCGGTATGACGGGGTGCACTATGGTTACAGAAGCCCTGAGGCCGTCGACTTGCAATCTACCTACAAACGCTCCCGCTCTGAAGGTTTTGGAAAAGAGGTAAAGCGTCGCATTATGCTGGGAACATTTGTGCTGAGCGCAGGATATTATGATGCCTATTATGCAAAGGCGCAAAAAGTACGCAGATTAATAAAAGAAAAAACAGATAGTTTATTAGAGGAATACGACTTCATTTTAACTCCCACAGCTCCCGAGCCGGCGTTTAAGATCGGCAAAACCGAAAAAGATCCCGTTGTAATGTATCTTTATGACATTTTTACCGTACAAGCATCATTAGCCGGCGTACCGGCTATTTCCTTGCCTGCAGGAAATAATAACAAAGGTTTGCCGTTAGGCTTACAATTGTTAGCTAAACGTTTTGCAGAACAGGAATTGTTAAATTTTTCTAAATACTTCTTAGAACTATAAACAATTTAATAAATTAGTAAAAATGTGGGCTAAAACCCTGCAAATTAAAGCCCCGGTAGAATGAAGAGATTAATTACGTGTGTTATCTTCCTGGTTTTATCACAAATTGTCAAAGCTGCTCCCCTTTTAACTTCCGACTCATCCCGTACGGTATCGCAGGCGATGCAGGCTAATGCTTTGTTGCAAAAAGCTATGGTTGATACAATTATGGTGCCCGTTACAACCCCGGCGCCCATCAGTGCGTATCAAAATAATTTATACAAGCGTCGCCTGGATTCTATCCAAAAGGATGTGCCGCTTGACTATAATGAATACGTACAAAGCTATATAGATCTGTATTTATCTGGTCGTCGTTATGAAATTGGCCGTGTTTTAGGCCTGTCCAAATATTACTTTCCTATTTATGAAAAAGCTTTCCAGGAAGCTGGAATTCCTGAAGAGATAGAATATTTGTCAATAGTAGAATCTCAGCTTAACCCCTATGCGGTGTCAAGAGTGGGCGCTACTGGTCCATGGCAATTTATGTCTACCACAGCCCGCACCTATGGCCTCACTATGGATGGCTACGTGGATGAGCGCCGTGACCCTGTACAATCAAGCTATGCCGCTGCCGCCTATTTAAAAGATGCTTACCAGGAATTTGGTGATTGGCTTTTGGCCATCGCTTCTTATAATTGCGGTAAAAGTAATGTGATACGTGCGATAGAATTGGCAGGCGCTAACGATTTTTGGTCGATACGCCAATATTTGCCGGTTGAAACAAGAGGATATGTGCCGGCTTACATTGCTATGGCTTACATCATGAATTATCATAAAAAATATAATATTATTCCGCAGAGCTGTAGTTTTTCAGTAAAGACCGATACTGTTTCGATAGATAAATATGTTTCTTTCAGCAGTGTATCATCAGCTTTAAATATTAATCCTTCGCAGCTTGCTATTCTTAACCCCGGTTATGTGCAGCAGGTGGTAAATGGTACAGCCACTTCGCCACGCTTATTGGTATTGCCGCAAGCTTCTATGGGAAAATTTACAGCATTGTATAATAAATCAAAAGGTGATTTTTCAAATTCGGTATATGTGGTACATGTTGAAAATCCTAAGGAAGAAGCTGCAACATCAGCTAATAATGTTGTAAGTAAGACAGTATCTTCTGCATCAAACAAAAATACGGCTGGCAGTTATATCAGCTATAGGGTACAGCCCGGCGATACCCTCCCGGTGATAGCTAATAAGTTTAGCGGTGCTAACGTGGAGGATATCAAGCAACTGAATGGATTAAAGGAAGAAGATCTGAAGCCCGGAATGATGATTAAGATCAACAAAAGCTAATAGAATTAATAAATATTTAGGCCCGGTTCTTAATAAAATAAGAACCGGGCTTTTTTCATATCAGCCCAAAAAGAATTGTAATTTTGAGCGCTGATTTATAAATCATGAATAAACCCAACCGTAAACAAGATGCACTGGATTACCATGCAAATGGCCGACCCGGTAAAATACAGGTAGTACCTACAAAGCCAACTAATTCGCAGCGTGACTTGACACTTGCTTATTCGCCCGGCGTTGCAGAACCATGTTTACGCATTGCCGAAAATGTGGACGATGTATATAAATATACCGCTAAAGGCAACCTGGTAGGTGTTATCACCAATGGTACTGCAGTATTAGGTTTGGGAAATATAGGTCCCGAAGCAAGCAAGCCGGTAATGGAAGGTAAAGGCCTTTTGTTTAAAATTTATGCTGATATTGATGTTTTTGACTTGGAGGTAAATGCCAAAACAGTTGATGAATTTGTAGCCATTGTTAAAGCGCTTGAGCCTACGTTCGGTGGCATTAACCTGGAGGATATTTCGGCTCCCACCTGCTTTGAGATAGAGCGGAGGCTAAAAGCGGAAATGAAAATACCCGTAATGCACGATGACCAGCATGGTACAGCCATTATATCGGGTGCAGCTTTGATAAATGCCTGCGAGATACAGGGTAAAAAGCTCGACAGGATAAAAATGGTTGTTAACGGGGCTGGGGCCGCGGCTGTATCCTGCTCAAAAATATATCTTACATTAGGAGTTAAAAAAGAGAACCTGGTGATGTTTGACATCAATGGTTTAATAACCCCCGGTCGTACTGATCTGGATGAAATCCGGTTACAGTTTGCTACAGAGCGTAAGGATATTAAAACCCTTGCCGATGCCATGAAAGGGGCGGATGTTTTTATTGGTCTTTCGGCAGGAAATGTAGTTACACAAGATATGCTGAAGCAGATGGCCAAAAATCCCATCGTTTTTGCAATGGCCAATCCCGTGCCCGAAATAGACTATGATGAAGCTATCAAAGCGCGTAAAGATATACTAATGGCTACCGGCCGGGCCGATTTTCCTAACCAGGTAAATAATGTATTGGGCTTTCCCTACATTTTTAGAGGCGCACTTGATGTGCGTGCGACAGCCATTAACGAGGAAATGAAAATAGCGGCGGTTAAGGCGATAGCCGAAATGGCCAAAAAGCCGGTACCCGAGGCGGTTAACTTGGCCTATAATACTCAAAATCTCAAATTTGGGAGAGATTATATCATTCCCAAACCTATGGATCAACGATTGATTACCGAAGTCTCATCTGCTGTTGCAAAGGCGGCAATAGACTCGGGCGTAGCGCGTAAGATCATTACTGATTGGGATGCTTATAGTGAACAGCTAAGACTAAGAATAGGAGCCGATGACAGGCTGTTAAGAAACATTGCCAATAAAGCGAAGCAAAACCCTAAACGGGTGGTTTTTGCCGAGGCCGATAATTACAAAATTTTAAAGGCCGCTCAAATTGTTAAGGAGGAAGGGATAGCTACCCCAATATTACTTGGCAATATGGCAAGAATAAAAAGGATCATAAAGGAGAGCGACCTGGATTTGGAAGATATCCATATTATTGATCCGCGCGAGGAGTGTGAACATTTTAATGAATATGCTGAGTATATATATAATAAACGTCAGCGTAGAGGTGTCACTTTATCCGAGGCCAGGAAGATGCTAACCCAACGTAATTATTATGGGGCCTGTATGGTGCAATTTGGTCAGGCCGATGCATTGATCTCGGGATTAACAAAGGACTATGTTACAACGGTTAAGCCAGCGCTCCAGATTATTGGAACAGAAGAAGGGGTGAACCGGGTTGCTGGTATGTATATGATGATTACTAAAAAAGGCCCTGTATTTATTGGGGATGCAACAGTTAATGTAGACCCTACAGTGCAGGAACTGGTTGATATTACGGTATTAATAGATCGCTCTGTTAAGCAATTTAATATTAAGCCCCGTATAGCGGTGCTATCTTATTCCAACTTCGGTTCAAATGAAGGGCCCATACCTTTAAAAACAAGAGAAACCGTACGTATACTGCATGAAAAATATCCGGAGATATTGGTTGACGGGGATATGCAGGCCAATTTCGCTTTGAATTCGCATCTGCTTGCTGATAATTTTCCATTTTCTATTTTAAATGGTGCTCCGGCTAACACATTGGTTTTCCCCAATCTTGAATCAGGTAATATTGCATATAAACTATTGCAGGAGATTGGTGATGCAGAGGCTGTTGGCCCAATATTACTGGGGCTAAAAAAATCTGTCCATGTTTTGCAGTTAGGCAGCTCCGTAAGGGAAATAGTTAATATGGTTACCATAGCTGTTGTTGACGCGCAGGAAAAGGCCCAAAACGAAACCCAAAACGTTATTTCCCGTACACGTAGCTAATAACAAAAAAATAAAATGTACGCTTATATTGATGGAAAATTGGCTTATAAAAGCCCTTCGTATGTGGTGATAGATGCAGGTGGTGTTGGGTACCACATCAATATATCATTAAACACTTATTCAAAGCTTGGCAATGCTGAGCGGTGCAAGTTGTTTACATGGTTGCATGTAAAAGAAGACGGACATACTTTATATGGCTTTTTTGACGAGGGCGAACGCCGTTTGTTCCTTCACCTGGTATCTGTTTCAGGTATCGGCCCCAATACCGGGCGTATGATACTTTCCTCTATTACCCCTGATGAGATACAGGCCGCTATTGTAAAAGGGGACGTTCCTTTGATACAACGTATAAAAGGTATTGGCCCTAAATCGGCACAGCGCCTTATTTTGGAACTACAGGATAAACTACGAAAGGAAGGCCCGGATACGCTTATTTCGATGCCGTTAAATAAAACGGTTAAAGATGAAGCCTTTTCTGCCCTGGTTATGTTGGGCTTTGCACGTAACGCTGTTGAGAAAGTGCTGGAGCAGGAATTAAATAAAAATAGTGGTGATTTAACTGTTGAACAACTAATTAAATCTGCACTAAAAAGCTTATAATTACGTATATTTTTCCGTTATCTCTTGATTAGAACTTTTACCTCCAAAGTTATTATAAATGCATTGTTGATTTCTGCATTTTGCGGTTTTGGCAATGCTTTTGCACAACAGTCAGCCGGAGCAAAAAAGGACTCATTAACCGTTAAATCCCCTTTTAACACGTCTGAATCAAGAAGTTATCGCATGCGGGAAGGTGTTTTTGATGCCGATCCGCCAAACCTTATTCGTACTGTTGAATATAATGCAGTTACCAACCAGTATATTCTGTATGAACGTGTAGGCAATTTGCTATACAGGCCACCGCGTTACCTTACTTTTACTGAATATTTACAGCTAAAGGAAAAAGAGGACGAGCGCATCTATTTTAAACAACTGGCAGACAACTATGCTTATCAGTCGCAACAGGCAGGCTTTATTCCGCCGTTGCAGATACGCAGCCATACTTTTGAACAGATTTTCGGTAGCTCAACTATCGCCATAAGGCCACAGGGATCTGCCGAAATGATTATGGCAGGCCAGATCAATAGTAACCAAAACCCATTATATAATACCAAACAACGCACCCAGTTTAATTTCAATTTTGACCAGCGTATTCAAATGAATTTGACCGGTTCCATTGGTGATAAGTTAAAAATATCCACCAATTATAATACCGACGCCCAGTTCCAGTTTGAAAACCAGATAAAACTTGATTATACAGGTACCCCTGATGAGATAATACAGAAAATTGAGGTGGGTACTGTCAGCTTTCCGCTAAATACCACACTCATTACAGGCACACAGGCATTGTTTGGTATAAAAACCAAATTAAAGTTTGGCAAGCTAAATGTAACCAGCATTCTGTCGCAACAGCGCTCACAATCAAAAACAATAACCATTACCAATGGGGCACAGCAAGGCAATTTTAGTTTGACGCCTGCGGATTACGAAGCGAACAAACACTACTTTTTATCGCAGTATTTCCGCGATAATTATAATAAGGCGCTTGCTAATATACCCATCATCAGTTCAAATATAAATATTACAAAGATCGAAGTTTGGGTTACCAACAGGGTAAATAGCACCACCAATTCGCGCGACATACTTGCTTTTATGGACTTGGGCGAAAACAAGCCCTATAATAAGACTTTGATACAGGGGGGCGCCGGTTTTAGCGGTTTACCTGCGGGGTTCTCGGGGCCGGGATTTTTGCAGCAATCAAACTCCCTATTAAAGAATTTGCCGGCCACCGCACGGCAAACCAATTCAAATACTGTGGTTAGTTACTTCCAGTCTAGTGGAGGTAATGATAACTATGCCAAGTTAACTTATGCACGCAAATTAACCGATAAGGAATTTACCCTACATCCGCAGTTAGGTTATGTTTCGCTTAATTATCCTTTAAATAATGATGAGGTACTTGCCGTAGCTTACCAATATACAGTAAATGGAGCGCAATACCAGGTGGGCGAATTCTCCACTGATGTTCCGGTTGACCCAAATACACCGAAAGTATTGTATGTAAAGCTGCTTAAAAACTCATTGTTAAAAACCAATCTGCCAACATGGAAATTGATGATGAAAAACATCTATTCTCTTGGTGCATTTCAAATCAGTCCTACAAACTTTAAGCTAAGCATATCGCGTCTTGATGAAAAATCGGGCATCGCAAAACCTATTATGGACGAAGGCCTCCATACCAAAAGCAAACTTTGGATACAATTGACAGACCTGGATAATCTCGACGTACAAAATAACAAGCAGCCTGATGGTTATTTTGACTACCTGGAGGGAATAACTATAGATTCACAAAACGGACGGATCATGTTTCCGGTTCTTGAACCATTCGGGTCTGATCTTGCTAAGCAGTTTGATCCGGGCGAACAGGATCTTATTAAGAGGTACGTTTATCAGCCGATATACGATTCGACTAAAACTATAGCACAGCAATTTTTTCCGCAGTTAAACAGGTATCTGATTAAGGGAACTTATACTTCGCAGGGAGGATCTGAATACCAGTTGAATGCCACTAATATTCCGCAAGGCTCTGTAATTGTTACTGCCGGGACCGTTAAGTTACAGGAGGGCAACGATTTTACAGTTGACTATAGTGCAGGGCGGATCAGGATCATTAACCAGGCCTTACTTTCATCAGGTCAGCCTATTACAGTTAATCTTGAAAATAATGAGTTGTTTGGCGTACAGCAGAAATCTCTTTTTGGTTCACGGTTTGATTACCAGGTGAATGATAAACTGGCCTTGGGTGCTACAGTAATGCATTTGTCCGAACAGCCGATTTCGCAAAATGAAGTTATTGGGCAGGAGTCGATATCAAATACCATTTATGGGTTTGATGTTAATTATAACTCCCCTTCAAGATTGTTGACCAGGCTGGTTAATAAGATACCGCTGATTACTACTAAAGTTCCGTCGTCCATTAGCTTTAATGGGGAGTTTGCCCAGTTGTTGCCTGGCAGCCCAAGTGCATTAAACTTTGCAGGTTCAAAAAATGGCACTTCATACCTTGATGATTTTGAAAGCAGCCAGTCGGTCATTGATATTAAAAGTGCTTCAACCTGGCAAATTTCCGGCACACCGCTGCAATTTAAAGAGTCCCTGGCATTTGATAACCTCAGCTATGGTTATAACCGCGCCAGGCTCGCCTTTTATAATATCGACCCTATATTTTATAGCGGCGGAACAATCCCGGTTAGCCGTACTGAACTCTCAAACCCTTATGTACGTGAGGTATTAGAAACAGAAGTATTTCCTTATAAACAATCAGTTACAGGGCAGCCTTTAAGCCTGCCTACTCTCGACCTGGCTTTTTACCCAACCATTCGCGGTCCGTATAACTATACCACTGCAGACATTAATAGTGATGGCACTTTGACGGCTCCAAAAACTCGTTGGGGCGGTATGTTCCGCGGCATATCCACTAATGATTTTGAATCGTTAAATGTTCAATATATTGAATTTTGGGTAATGGATCCCTTTATTACCAAACCAAACTCACAAGGAGGCGATCTGTATTTTAATTTGGGCAATATATCTGAAGATATATTAAAGGATGGCAGGAAAAGCCTGGAGAACGCTTTGCCGGTAAATGGTGATGCCAGCCAGGTTGATACCACAGTATGGGGAAGGGTTTCTAAATTACAGCCTGTTGTAAATGCATTTGACAATAACCCCAGTGCCCGTGTTTTGCAGGATGTTGGCCTTGATGGATTGGATGATGCTGATGAAAGGACAAAGTTTGCTAATGTAGTGCAACAGGTTAAAAATAGGGTGAACTCACAGGCTGGCAGCAGTTTTGTTAATGACCCTTCATCAGATGACTATCAATACTACCAGGGCCCTTTGCTTGACCAGGCAAAAGCCGGTATTTTGCAGCGTTATAGTATGTATAACGGAACGGAAAGCAACTCCAAAACCTCGGAACAATCGCAGGCCGCCCTCGGGATTGCAACGTCGGCATCCACCTCTTTACCGGATGCAGAAGATATTGACCGGGACAATAATATGAATCAGGATGATGAGTATTTTCAATACCATGTGTCAATCCGGCCGCAGGACCTGGTAGTTGGTAAAAACTTTGTAAATGATAAAGTTACCTCGCAGGTGAAGCTTCCCAACGGACAAACAACAGCTGTTACCTGGTACCAGTTTCGTATTCCTATCAATAGTGATCAAAAAACGGCAGTCGGGAATATCCAGGATTTCAAATCTATCCGGTTTATACGAATGTTCATGACCGATTTTGCTGATACATCTATATTGCGTTTTGCATCATTGCAATTAGTAAGAGGCGAGTGGCGTGCATTTAATATCGAGAATAATCCGGCTAATGTAATTGCAGATCCGGCAATAGTAAACCCACCGCTGGATAATTCTGTATTGGATGTAGAAACTGTAAATATTGAGGAAAATGGTAACCGCACCCCCATACCTTATGTGGTGCCACCGGGTATCCAACGGCAGCAAAACTATAATAACCTGCAAACCAATACAAAATTAAATGAGCAATCGCTTTCTTTAAATATCACCAACCTGCGTGATGGCTATTCAAGATCGGCATTTAAAACATTTAATAATGATCTGCGGAAATATAAGCGGTTACAAATGTTTATACATGCCGAAGGTACCCAGTTGAAAGACAATGATTTGAGCGCTTTCATCAGGCTGGGAATAGATTATGTAGATAATTATTATGAGTACGAAATACCTATGAAGGTTACTCAACCCGGCACCGGCGATCCTAATTCGATTTGGCCCGCTGTAAATGAACTCGACCTGCAACTTTCCCTGCTGACCAATGCTAAGCTTGCGCGTAACAATGCCAAACTTAATGGGCAGCCATGGCCCTTAAATGTGCCCTATACCCTAATAGACGGGCATAATAAAATTACCATAAAAGGACAGCCCGACCTGAGCCGTCTGGCAACTGTGATGCTGGGAGTGCGTAATCCATTTAAAAATAGCTCAACTACAGGTGTTGATGATGGGCTTGACAAATCTGGAATTGTTTGGTTTGATGAATTACGGTTAACCGATTTTGACAACACCGGCGGATGGGCAGCTACAGGACGACTTGATGCAAAACTGGCTGATTTTGCCACCGTTACGGTATCGGGCACTAAAACTACGGTTGGTTTTGGCACGCTTGACTCGAGATTAAGCGACCGCAGCCTAAGTGATAATAAAACCTATGATATATCCGGCAATATGGAGTTAGGCAAATTTTTCCCGGAAAAGAGCGGTGTCCATATCCCGCTTTATGTAAATGTTTCTTCGCAAATAAGCACGCCGGAATATGATCCTGCTCAGCCAGACATCGAACTAAAGCAAACACTAAGAAGTGCTACAAGTACAAAACAAAGGGATTCAATACAAAATGCTGCGGAAGACTATACGGTCAGGAAGAGTATCAACCTAACCAATGTTCACAAGGCCAAAACAAATTCTTCGGCGCCAAGCAATGTGTGGGATATTGAAAACCTTAATGCTACCTATTCTTATACAGAATATGATCACCATGATTTTACTACACTTAGTGATTTTGAAAAAACATATCATGTTTCTTTGGCTTATAATTATACCAATCAACCTAAATATTACAGTCCTTTTGATAAAGTAATAAAGAATAATCTATTGGCCGTTATACGGGATATTAATTTCAGCCTGATGCCTTCAAGGTTAAATTACAGCATTAATTTCGATCGTTTTTATTCTGAAAATACGCTAAGGAACAACGATCCGACGAACTTAATTGCCATACCCACCACTTTTAATAAAACCTTTAATATAACAACAGTGTATGGCCTGGGATGGAACCTGACTAAATCCTTAACATTGGATATTGATGCCACCAACCTGGCCACAGTTGATGAGCCTGCAGGACGTCTTAACGGCCTGAAACGGGATACGCTTTGGAATAATATATTACATCTTGGGCGTACAACTAATTATAACCACACCTTAACCTTCAACTATACAGTACCTGTCAACAAACTTCCATTTATGGACTGGACAACCCTGATAGCGCGGTACAGTACACATTTTACATGGCAGGCACAACCGTTATTTGCCATAAATGATCCGGCTTTTAACGTTGGTAACAGTATACAAAACTCGCGTACTATCCAATTAAATCCTTCACTTAATTTTACCGCATTCTATAATAAATTCCCCTTTTTAAAACGTGCAACCACACACGGTAAGGATGACGACAATAGCGGCATTGGAAAAGTTTTGCTTGGGGTTTTAACAAGTATTAAGAGTCTGAGTGCTGCTTATACACGCACTGATGGCACGTTTTTACCGGGCTATTTGCCTAATTCGAGCTATTTTGGCGAGGATTTTAATTACAATGCTCCGGGAATAGGGTTTTTGTTGGGCAGCCAGGCTGATATAAGGCCAAAAGCCGTAGCGCGCGGATGGATCACTACGGATACGCTTCAAAATCAATTGTATGTTAGAACTTTGAATGAAGACTTGCACTTTAAAGGAACGCTGGAGCCATTCAAGGATTTTAGAATTGAACTGATCGCTTTTAAAACGCAGGATAACAGTTATCAAACTAATTTTAAATTTTTACCAACCACCAATAGTTTCGAGAATTTAACTCCAACCACAACTGGCGATTATAGTATTTCTTATTTTTCGCTTGCCACCGCGTTTTCAAAAGTGAGCGGGGTTGACAATTCCTCCGGTGTTTTTAACAAATTTTTAAGCGATAGGTCTATCATTTCGCAAAGGCTTGGAAAACAAAACCCCAACTCTATTTCGCAGATCGGCAATTATTCTGACGGCTATGGGCCAAATTCACAAAATGTGGTAGTGCCCGCATTCCTGGCTGCGTACACTGGCAAAAGTGCCGCGAATGTTGGACTTGGTGGGTTCCCCAATATTCCTATCCCTAACTGGCAGATCACGTATAACGGATTAAGCCGTATTCCATTTTTTAGCGATCTTTTCGAATCCGTTGACATAAGGGATGGTTATCGGTCTACCTACACGGTAGGTAATTACAGCTCTTTATTACAGTACCAGGAAACCAATGGGCATGTAAGTTCGAGAGATGAGAACAGTGACTTTTTGCCTTTTTACCAGTTTTCATCGGTCACTATTTTCGAGCAGTTTGTTCCATTGCTGGGTATAGATGTGCGGTTTAAAAATAACGTAACCGCTAACGTGGAATACAGGCAAACAAGAACATTAAGCCTGAGCCTGTCAAACAGCCAGCTGGCCGAGCAAAATGAAAATATAGTGGTTTTTGGATTTGGTTATAAAACCAAAAACTTCAGGTTCCCATTTGGATTATTTAATGGCGCTAAGTTGAATAATGATATGACTTTTAAAATTGATTTCTCCTTGCGTGATAATAAAACACTGATCTACCAGGCAGATGTGCCGGGTGCAGAAGTCTCATCAGGTGCACAAAACATTACCTATCGTCCTTCAATAGATTATGTGATCAGCCAGCGCTTCAACCTGAGCTTATTCTACGACTCTAATATTACCAGGCCATATACTTCACAAACATTTAATACCGCGTTCACCAATTTTGGTATTAATTTAAAATTGTTGCTCCAATAAAAAAACCACCGGATAAGGTGGTTTTTTTATTGATTTATTATGCCATTTTAAACTTGCTTGTGTAAGCAATTGATAAAGAGAGATCTTATCCGACTTGAGTAGCCCGTTGCGATTTCCCCGAAATAATATTTAGGATTTAACCTTAATCAGCTTTGGTAACCCTGCCAGAACCGACGTACCTGGTATCCACAACATTGGCATTACCTGAATATACAACGCTGCCAGAACCGGTAATATGCGCAGAAACGCTTTTCTCGGCAACAAGATAAACATCCCCCGAACCGGTTATGGTTACTTTCGCCGATTGGGTCTTTAATTCTTTACCATGTACCTGGCCCGATCCTGTTACAACAATTTCAGCATCCCCGGTATTACCATCCAGGTTAATTGAGCCCGATCCGCTGATCACTGCGTGCAACCCGTCTGATTTTACAGATGTAGTAATATTTCCTGAACCGCTCAGCACCGCTTTAAAGTTTGAAGTACTGATCATGCCATCAACTTTCATACTGCCGGATCCACTGTTGATCAAGGCAGAAAGTGATTTAGCAGTAACATATACATCAGCTTTATGTACATCGTGATGACGGTATTCATGATCTTTGAATTTGATCTTCAATGTGCCATCGGTAACAATTGTTTCAATATCATTAATGATATCGGCATCGGCATCAACTTTTACACTTTCGGTTCCGTCAATTTTGATATGAACATTAAACGGGCCGGCTGATGCTACAGAGTTAAAGCCCGAAACTTCTCTTGTTTGCGCTGTGCTGCTTTGTGCAGATGCGTTAAATGACGCGGCCGTAAGCAGCATCATTGATAAAAGGACAAAGGCAATTCGTTTCATGATTTTCTATTTTTAATCAATAGACGCTTTTGCTATGGTAAAAGTTGCATGCAAATTTATTAGTTGTTTTTGAGTGCTAAATTTCAACCGGGTAATTGGAAGGCAACTCATGCTTATCAATTTGCCAGAGCTTTATTTTCTTTTTTTAACGCCCTTTTTCTTTTTCGTTCTTCCCTTCGCTGTATTCTTAGTGCTTTTTTTACTTTGTGCTCTTGTTTCCTTTGGCTGTATTCATTTAATGTTGCCTTAACATTTTGCTGCATTTTTTCGTCAAGTCCGGCACAAGGTTTAATACCGTCAAGCAACGTATGCCATATTGTTTTAAAAAATGGATCGTTTTTTGGCCGCTTATAGGTCACATAGAAAGACCTCGGCAGTTCGCCTTCGTTATCTGGGTTGTTGCGTTTGATAACCAACAGATTTGCGTATAATGAAGCTATGGTCATGTGCTTCAACCTGTCATTATCGGTATCAGCTTTAAGCACTGTTACCTTTAGGTTTTTATAAAGAATAGCCACTTTGCCCTTTGAAATTTTGCTATCAGCATTGATATCAAAATCCATCCTGGTTACGGTTCCCTGGTTAAATTTTATCAGCGCCAAAGGTATAATCGCAGGGTTAACGGACTGTAGGTTCATCGGCCCAAGGCTGCCCTTGTAGCTGAAAGGGAAATTTTTATCTGTCAGGTTAAAGGTGAAAGTTGCATCCACCTTACCTGTATTCATAAAATAACTACTTATCTGTGCAGTAATTATATTATTTTTTTGCAGTGCTGGTTTGTTGGTAGTTACGTTTAAAAACTGTGCAGAGGTATTATTGAAAGTAATAGTTCCGCTTTTATTAGACTTTTTGTTGAATTCTGTATAGCTCACATTGATATGCCTGGCCTTAATGGTATCAATGGTCAGATCGGCCTTTAACTGTTCTAAGCCAAAGTTTGGAAAGGTCTTAACCTTATCAATTTCAGACGGCTTCTTATTTGGGTTGTTAAATATATCTACACTGCCATGAGATAATACCATGTTCGATGCCCTCAATATGCGGTATTTATGGTATGATACAAAGTCGAAATTATTAAGCTGGAATGAATCGAGATGAATCTTAAAACGGTCATGCATGCTTTTATCAAAAAACACATCAGCCTTTACAGGTTGCAGGTCAAGGCCCTCTATATTTAATTTTGAAGTTTGTGTAGACAAGCGCATGGATTTCATTCTATAGACGTATAACCCATCAGCTGTTTTACCCGAATAGTTGTTCAGTTCGGTTAAAATATTCTTACAGTACAAAAGCCTCGACTTATCGGTTTGAGTTGTCGAATCAATCAACAGATCGTTCGCGCTTAAATTCATTTCCTTTAACTCAGATATCACCATCTTGTTCCCCGAGTAATCTTCATATTTAAACTTCACGTCATTCAGCAATATCTCACCAATATGGATCGATTTAAGCGATTTAGACATTTTTTGCCATGTGGTGCGCCTGTCTTTTATTGTAGTATCCTTTGTGTGATTTAACTGGTAGCTTACATTTAATTCGGGCTCTTTTAGTATCACCTTGCCAATATCAAGCTTATGCTGAAAATAAAGTTTAAAAGGATGGATGTGTGATAATACAATGCGCTTTACATGTAGTTCTACCAGGTTATTTGGGGCCAGGTGGTTTTTCTTTCGCCGGTTATATACTGCCGTATCCGGCTTTAAAGTAATATTATATATGTCTATCTCTCCCCTTATTATATGGAGCTTAGCGTCAGAAAATTCAATGGTGTATAAACTATCACTGCTGGTTAAAACGGTGCTTTTTACCTTGCCGGCTAATATTGGTGACCAGTATAAGTTGACCAAAAATGAAAAGATCAATATGATGCCTAAGAAGATCAGGGAAAAAATAAGCAATCGCTTTTGCCATTTGTGTTTCAGAAATTTTATCCCCATTGTTTAGCTACCACTTTTATTTGGTTATTCTTCAGTTTCTTTGCTTATCTGTTTTTACACACCTTAAAGTGTTAATACTTATTGGGCAAGTTACTAACTTTCATTATAGTGGTGTTAACCCTATTTTAAGTTTTTTTATCATATCCAACAACTGGTTTTGGCTTATCCGGCAGACCTTTATAAAGGAGCTGAAAAATGATGTTGCAGGATCGCGTTTATAAGCGACGCCGAGTATAAGTAATAATTACAGCCAATAAAATGATAAGCCGTTCAGGTATTCGTCTTTTACCCCGGTTATGATGTTGCACTTAGTTATAACAATAGAATGTCAATTTTGTTAAACGTGACAAACTGTCACTTTATATTTAAAAGTTTGTGTAATTTTGCTGCTCAATTTTTTTAATGATGATGGATTTGGTAATTCCGGATAAAACACACGACGAGAGCAGGCAGGGAGAGGCATTATTGTTGGAGCCTAAGGGAAAAAACAACGGTCGTAAGCTTTATATAGAAAGTTATGGCTGTGCCATGAATTTTTCGGATAGCGAAATAGTAGCTTCTATTTTACTTGACCAGGGATTTGAAACAACATCTGATTATAATATTGCCGATGTTATTTTCATTAATACCTGTTCGATACGTGAAAATGCCGAGGTGCGGGTTCGTAATCGTTTAAAGGAATTCACTATTGCAAAAGTTAAAAACCCGGGATTAATAGTTGGCGTATTAGGCTGCATGGCCGAACGGCTAAAGTCAAAATTCCTTGAAGAAGAGAAATTAGTTGATGTAGTTGTTGGCCCGGATGCATACCGCGATCTGCCTGGCCTGATAGGGCGGGTAGATGATGGTCAGAAAGCGGTAAACGTATTACTATCACGCGAGGAAACGTACGCCGATATTAGTCCGGTACGCTTAAATAGTAACGGTATCAACGCTTTTGTTTCCATAATGCGTGGCTGCGACAATATGTGTTCGTTCTGTGTGGTGCCTTTTACTCGTGGTCGCGAGCGTAGCCGCGAGCCACAATCCATAGTAAAAGAATGTACAGACCTGTTTAACCAGGGCTACCGTGAGGTGACTTTGCTGGGCCAAAATGTGGATTCGTATAAATGGAAGAAGCCTCACCCTACCCTCTCCGAAGGAGAGAGTTCTGAAGAAGGAATACTAAATAAGGAAGATAAAAAAGTCCTCTCCTTTGGAGAGGATTTAGGTGAGGCTGGTGAAGGAGTCAACTTTGCGAATCTTCTCGAAATGGTTGCCGCAATTCACCCTGATCTGCGTGTACGTTTTTCTACTTCGCATCCAAAAGATATTACAGACGAAGTTTTATACATGATAGCGAAGCACGATAATATTTGCAATTACATTCATTTACCGGTACAATCAGGCAACAGCCGGGTACTTGAGCTGATGAACCGTACTTATGATCGTGACTGGTATATAAACCGTATTGATGCAATACGCAGGATCATTCCTGGCTGCGCCATTTCAACCGATGTTATAACCGGTTTCTGCAGCGAAACTGATGAAGAACACCGGGATACTTTAAATATGATGGATTATGTGCACTATGATTTTGCCTATATGTTTATGTATTCTGAAAGGCCGGGAACATTGGCAGCAAAAAAATATGCCGACGACATTCCCGATGAGGTAAAAAGAAGCCGTTTGAAGGAGATCGTAGCTAAACAGCAACAACATTCTTTTATACGTTTACAGACACAATTGGGCAAAGAGCAAAAAGTATTAATTGAAGGTTTTTCTAAAAAATCGAATAAAGATTATTGTGGTAGAAGCGACCAGAACGCGATGGTTGTATTCCCGGTTGATGAAAGATACAAACCCGGGCAGTATGTAAATGTTTTGGTTGAAAGAACCACAACGGCAACTTTGATAGGAAAATTAGTTGATTGAGTTTATTGGTTGATAGGGTTGACTAAGGTTAAGTTGGATTAATAAACCACTCAATAATAAACCTAATCAGCTACTCACTAAACAATCTATGGAAATACAAGAAATAAAACAACGCTTTGGTATTATTGGCAGTTCGCCTTTATTAAACCGGGCTATAAATATTGCCAACCAGGTGGCGCCGACAGACATATCTGTTTTAATTACAGGCGAAAGCGGTAGCGGGAAAGAGGTATTTTCTCACATCATTCACCAGATGAGCCCACGTAAACATGGGCCTTTCATCGCTGTTAACTGCGGCGCAATTCCGGAAGGTACAATTGATTCTGAACTGTTTGGCCACGAAAAAGGAGCTTATACAGGCGCCATTGGCGAACGTAAAGGTTATTTTGAAACAGTAAATGGTGGAACGATATTTTTAGATGAAATAGCCGAAATGCCGCTTGGTACACAGGCACGTTTGTTACGTGTGCTGGAGTCTGGCCAGTATATAAAAGTGGGTTCATCAAAAGTTGAAAAAACCAATGTGAGGGTTATTGCTGCCACCAATGTGGATGTTTACGAGGCTGTACGGAATGGTAAATTCAGGGAAGATCTTTATTACCGTTTAAACACTGTCCCCTTGCGGATACCGCCACTACGCGACCGTAAGGAAGATATTTACCTGCTTTTTAGAAAGTTTACCTCTGATTTTACTGATAAGTACCGCACACCGCCCATACTATTGGATGAGGAAGCTCAACAACTTTTGGTCAATTATTCGTGGCCTGGTAACGTGCGCCAGTTAAAAAATATAGCCGAGCAATTGGCAGTGCTTGAACGGGACAGGTTAATAACTTCGCAAATATTGCTTAACTATATTCCGCTTGAAGCAACAAGCAGGAATTTGCCTATGCGCCTGGACAATCAGCCTAAAGATGATTTTTCTGAGCGGGACATATTATATAAAGTGTTGTTTGATATGAAGCGGGATATGAATGATCTGAAAAAGTTAGTGGCGGAGATTATAGAGCATGGTGGTGTTTCTTCAAACTATGCCGGTAATAGCCAAACCTTAAACCAATTATATCGCGACATTGAACTGCCCGGAAGTAACCAGGATGCACAATTTACATTGAAGCACCCCGTTATTAACAACAATAATGATACTTTTAACATAACGCATGATGCTGAAGAAGTAGAGGAATCGCTGTCGCTGGTTGAAAAGGAATCAGACCTGATACGTAAGGCGCTTAAAAAGCATAAGGGAAAAAGGAAGCTTGCCGCAAATGAATTGGGAATATCTGAAAGAACATTATATCGTAAAATAAAAGAGCTAGATTTATAATTAATGAAAAGAATATTTTCGATTCTAATAGCTGTGAGTTTTTTGGTTTTATTTAATCAATCCTGTACTGTAAAACTTAACGGCTCATCAATCCCACTGGAGTTAAAAACAATTAATGTTGAATACTTCGAAAACAATTCCCCCCTGGTTATAAACTATCTGAGCCAGCAGTTTACGGAAGCTCTAAAGGCCAAAATACGTTCTACAACCCGTTTATCTATTGTACAGGGCGAGGCTACAGCAAAAATGACGGGCACCATAACAAATTATGTAATTGAGCCTGTTTCAATCCAGGCTACCAATAATAATGTGGCTCCTATTGCCGGTGCCGAGCGCCTAACCATTACAGTTAACGTAATTTACACCAATATTGCAGACAAAAAGTTTAATTTTACACAGTCTTTTCCTGCTCATGCAGATTTTACTGGTAACATTGCCGACCATGAACAGGCTTTAATTACCACTATCATTGCGCAGTTAACAGAAGATATTTTTAACAGAGCCTTTGCTAATTGGTAAGCAATTCGTAGTTTCAACCTCGTGGATCAACACCTAAATAACAAGCAGAACGAAATTTTATGGGATCTGTTGGCCAACCCGACCAACAATGGCCATTCACATGCTTTTGATTTGCAAAGCCTGGTGAGTGATTTTCCGCAAAGCGGACTTTTACACGCCTTGCTTTCCCGCTCAGATCGCGAAAAAAATAATAGCCAGGCAGCAATTTATTTCAATCCAAAGACGCTTTACAGCCTGGTAAATGCTCCCGACAGCTTGCCGGAAGTTTCTGATACACAAATCATCCAGGTACTAAGCGACATAATTGAGTATGCTGTAGTTGAACAAATTGACCCCAGACAACAAGACGAACAAGGGGAGGATCAGAATGATTTTAGCAGGGTTGAAGAGAAGCATGCTGAAGGCGAATCTGATGTGGATGAAAAAATCAAAGTGGATGCAGTTGTTATTGCTGATGATGAGCGACAGGAAGTTGAATCCATAAACAATATTGTAGATACAGAACAGGATATAGTTGAGCCGGAGTTAGCAGTTAATGAACAAGACACTATTGAAGATGTAACAGGTGCAGAGCCTGAAGAAGTGGTAGAATTATCTGATGGTGAAGATAGTCCTTCGGAAAACCTTATAGCTGAAGGCAGCGAAAATGTTGAACCGATTACGATCACATCAGCTAATAAGAGTTTTTATGAGGACGAATTGGTAACTGAAGCGGGTGGGCTTGAGCAGGGGCAATCAGAAGAAGTGGCCGAATTGACATCCGGTGAAGATGAAACTGCGAATGAGGTAATAATTGAGTGGGATAAAGAGGAAAATACACTTGCTGAAGGAAATGTTGAGGATGATGAATTGATAACAGAAGCAGTTTCTGATGAGCGTGACGAAATGCCAAAGGATATTGATGATGATGTTTATGATGAGATAGTAGGTATTGAAGATATAAGTTTTGCACCTATTGCTAAATCAAAAGATAAGGTAGAGCCGCAACAGGAAGAGACTACAAGCGGATCAACCCGGGGAAATATAGTACAAAAAGATCGGCCGCTTAACCTGGACGATGAGGCCGAAAAATTGATAGTGGGCAATATAGCTGCAACTGATTATTTTTTATTTGATCGTGCAGTTGGTGATCGTAAGCAAGTTGAACCCACGGAAAGTGAATCACCTGTTGCTTTGGGCGATACAGTGAATGACCAGGCGATTTTAAAAGAGACAACAGCGACAGAAAACCAGGAGGTATCAAAATATCATGATGATAAAATGCCTTATACCTTTATGTGGTGGCTCGACAAAACACGTAAAGAGCATGCAGGCATATATCAGCCCTTTAAATTAGATACCTCGCAGGCGATAAGGCAGAGCGGTGCTGCAGAATTGCAGCAGCAGTATTACGAAAATATATTTCACCTCAATGCGGTTGAAGAGCTGGATAGGAGCACATCACAGCAAACCGTTGAGTTTGATATGAAGACAAAAGAGGATAGGATAATTAAACGCTTTATAGTGGAAGAACCTCATATCAGCCCGCCAAGCGGCGACAAACTGGATACTGAAAATAAAGCTAGAAGGAGCGCCGAAGACCAGGATGAGCTGGTAACCGAAACATTGGCGCGGATTTATACCGATCAGATGCTTTACCACAAAGCTATTCA
>JAQBOK010000263.1 GCA_028288085.1 Mucilaginibacter sp. | reverse complement strand
GAACCGGTAAAAACCACAGAAATGATAAAACATAGATTCAATGGGACTCTTTAAATTATTTAAAAAATATCGTCTTATCCAACTGTTTAATAAGACTATTTATACCTTGCTACTTCTACAGGCTTTCCAATGGATGTGCGCCGCATATCAAAGTGCATAAGGTCGCCATATCTTGCTCCCCAGTCAAATCCATTTTCAACCATGACCTTAACAAAATCTGTTGAAAAATTAAAAAAGCCATTTTGTGCCAGCTCAATTGTGTTCCGTTCCCACACCTTGGAAAGATCGGAAAGATCTCTTTTTATGGAGTGATGTACTTCTGCGGTTGTTTTTGTATGCCAGAAACTGGAAGTTGACATCGATAATTTTTGTTCTAATAGAGAATTATCATTTATAAATGAACAATAGGTTTTGAAGATGGTATTGAGGACATCTAACTGCTTATGAAGTTGCAGGTATTCATCAACACTCATAGTATTATTGCCATTTGTAAGTGACCAGTTAATGAGATCAGGGATTGCTCCGGTTACAAGCACACCAATGTTCGACATGTATTTATTAAAGGCCTTGGTATTTTCAATATAGACATTCCCCCTGTAATTAATGTCTAAGGCGAGTCCGAATAAGTGAAAGGATCTTAATGCAGAGGTGGGTTTTGTGCGACTTCCCCGAATAGGATCATCTTTATCCGTTGTTAACCCCACTAAGGTACCAACCTCATATTTTGATTGGCGCGATACTTCGGGGTGAAGGTCCAGGAAATTATTTTCAACCTGTTCCAGTAATTGTGCCATACTAATATGAATAGGTGTATTGATCCTTCTTCCTAAGAAACTTGTATTAGTAAAATTATTGAACCATATGTCTGGATCGTAAGACACCCCGGGATTTGCATCGACTGGTATTATCTTTAATACTCTTCTGGCAAATGCATAAGGAGATTCCTTAGCTTTCTTTGCTACTTCCCTTGATAATGTAAATCTTACTTTTTCAAAATCTGTGGAAATTCCTGGTTGATCATTTTCGAACAGAACTGCCTCATCAACGTTTCCTTCTTCCTCGCTGTCAATGGAAATAGGGCCAATGGCATTAAACCAGGTATGAGTACTGGCATTGATAGTGTTGTTCCAGGCATATTCTATTACTTTAGGATGAGTTATCCCTTTTGCTGGCGCAATATTTTTGAGGCTGCTGTAATTTTTTAACAGGCTGTTTGCTCTTGCACCGGGACCGCTCATTGAACCGTGACTATATGACCAGAAATGATAGAAAGGAATATCAGGATTTTTCGCAAGTGCTGCCGCCCATGAATAATTATAAAAGCAATCAAAACCCCAGCACTCAATAACATTGGCAAGGTACGTATTTGTGTTTCTTAAAACAGCGCTTAAGGGTTTGCCCCCTGCAGAATGGCCTGCCAAAATAACTTGATGGATAAAGGAATCCGGCAACACATAATTTTTATCCCTTAATTCTTTGATACATGCGTCCAAAAAGGTATCCAGACCATTATTTTGGTAAAATAACAAGTCGCTTTTTTGCGGGTTTTGACCTAACGTTGGAGCAATTAGGATGGCATTCTTTTTACCGGCATAAAAAGCATCTCTAATGTTTGAATAATCCTGCCAATATAATTCTATCCCGTTCGCTTTTGACCCATTCGAGTACATCCCATGGAAATATAGTATGATATCTAAGGTTTTCCATTGATTAAAACCTGCCGGAATAAAGATCCCTGTTAGCAACTTGCTTCCTTTAACAGCACTTACATTGATATATTCGGTTATGCCTTCATTGGAATCGAAAACAAATTCATTAGTGGAGGGGTTTTCTTCAAATTCGGTGAAGTATGCTTCCTCATCAATGACCTCAAATAGATGGTTATATTGTTCCTCGTTAGCAACATCAATTTCAAGGTCCGTTTGTGTTAGATATTGATAATTTCCCATGTTTTTATTTCCAGTTTCATCGTATTGTTCATGATCGCCATAATCATTATATATTGCTGTTTCTCGATATTCGGTAAAATCTTCTTCGGATGTATCGAATTCATTTAAGCTGCCGTATTCATCAATTAAAGTTGCAACTGCTGCAGTTACAGGAAGTGGTGAAACAGAGTTGTAGTAATGGTAGTAGCTGATAAATTTATTTAAATAGTGAGGGGTGTTACTGAATTTAGTTTCTATCCAACAGCGCAATAAAGAAGATAGGCGAACGCTGACGATATTCCATTCATCGGGATCTGGTTCTGTTCTCCATCTTGTGGTTTTGAACCGATAAAACACCCTTTCCTGCCGAGCATTTGCTACATCAGTTTCCGGAACGCCCATTGAACACGTTTTATAACGGTCATAGCCACCTGAAAAAAGAAGTGCACGCTGATAGTGTATAGCATCCAGCCATCTTCTCCAGTTTCCGGCTACATGGGCATATTGGATCGCTTTAAGTGCTGTAACCGGCCCGGCGTTATAACAGGACAAACACATTTTATGATAATTATCCCGGTCGACCTGCGCTTTGTCGATACCTAATTGGGCTAACCAGGGGTTTAAAACCCTATCCCTGAATAATTTATATTTCTTAATTCCGGACTTGAGGCTAACCGCTGGATTTAATTGATCTTTAGTGACCTCGGCTTGCATCAATCCTTTATATCCTGAGCCATTTTCACCTGCATTGCTTTTCCCGCCTGATTCTGCAGCGATAGTGGCCCTAACAAGGTTAGGATCAAAAGAATAAGAACTGCTAATACTTTCAATTAATGAATCATAATGACCAATTGTTGCAAGAACAACCTTCTCAATACTTTTTGATCTTAAAACGGGATTAGTAACTATAGCAGACACTGTAACAGGATTTACTGTTTCGCTCCCTGCCATTGCAGGTTCGCCCTCATAATACTTTTGGCTGGTTGTTTCAAAATCTGTTTCGGCAGGATTAGTCAGACCGATATTTTTCACCCTGTCCTGTAGATGTGTGATAGGTACAAGGCGATGGGTTGGGGCAGTTGATTTTAGTACCCTTACATTTTGTAGCTCTTTAGAAGAACTACAAAGCATAAATGAACTTTTCCAGTAGGTCATGTGATATATGATCAGCTTTTTTTCAGAATTAGCCTTAGCCCAGTGGGTCCAGGTATTTACTTCCGCTTCTTGCAAATCTTTATTGGTATGGATAAGAGAATCGAATCCCCAGCATTCTGAGATCCTGCAACCATATAAAGGGTTATTTCCAACAGCGATCTTACTCATGATAGGTCCTCCGCCGGAATGTGCGGCTAATATTAGATTTCTAAAATTAATCCCCTCTCCATTAAAGAACTTCAAAAAAATATGTATTTGTATCGCCGAAATTATATTGACCATATAATAATCTAACCCCCCATCTGTGTTTAGCTTATTTTTATAACTGGAGGCAGACGGTTTATCGCCTAATGAAGGGGCTACCAGTATGATATTCTTACCGATGGAATTGATCTCTTCCCTTAATCTATAATCATAATGAGGATCCTTTCTAGAATAGTTCCAGTAAACATCTATTTGGGCATTACTCCCGGGGTGAGGAGAATTATTGCCATGCATATACAATAAAATGTCAAAAGGCTCCCGGGGATTAAATGAAGATGGTACGTAAATACCGGTTTTATTTAAAGGATAATTCCCCGTTCCCAAATCAATTTTTACATAGATAGTATGGCCAGGCACTATGGTCGTGTCCTTATTTTCAAATAGTGTAGGCGTAATGCCTACGGTGTAACCAGGAGCCGGGCATGTACTTACCTCTGAGGCCGGTGGTTTAGTATCATTGCCCGATGCCAGTTGACGTTTAAGCTTTGCTGCTTCATATTCTCCACATTGAAGTGCGAGTTTATGATATAATTCAGATTGACTCTCATTTTCAAAGTTTACAATTTCATCACCGAATCCTTCTGCATTGTTTATATCCTTTTCAAATTCTTGCTGGCTAATTTCATCACTTTCGCTAATTCCTTCGTTTTTGTAATTATGGTGATATTCTTCGTCATCATGGGACCCGGTTATTCCGCGAGGAGTTTCAAATTCTTTTAAAGCGTAGTTTATATATCCAGTCGCCGATGGGGAAAATAAAAGTGCATCAATAGTTTCTGATTTTATTTCCGCGCTTTCACCATTTAGTTTAGTTGGATCTATAAACGGACTATTGCACATTATTTCATCCCTACTGATATTCGCTTCAAGGAAGTTCTTTGGTTCTGAAATTGGGGAATCAATAAATGGCGATCTCATATCTGATTATTTTAGATATTTTTCATTATGGAATTATTTGTTTAAGGCAACCACCCCGGGAAATTGAACAGGAATTTCACTTTCTAATGCCTGAACTATGCGTACCAGGGCACCATGTATTGTTGAACCCGGGGCTATTTGTAAATCGATTTGAGGCTGGGACATCGCTACGTTTTCCCTTACATGGGATTGCGCATTTCCCAGGTTAAATTCGCTGGGGTCTATAAATGGGCTTTTTAGCATCATATCATCAGGCATTTTGTTATCCATTTATATTTTTTCCTTATATTTTGCTACTGAATATTTTGACGGGTGCATAAATTACGAGCTGGTTGAAACTGGTTTACCATTTGTGGGCAAAGGTTGCTGAATACGATTTATAGGCAATTGCTGTTGGACACGTACTGTGCCAGCGATATTTGCCGAAGGAGTTTTTATTGCATGGCCTGTGGCTTTCTCCCAGTTATTGATAACGGTTAAAAAATCTGACATATAATTGGCATTTACCGATGGTACTACCGGCGGGTTCAGGCTGGATAACATATTCTGCATTTCTGAATCATTGTCAAGCACCCCGCCCACTTCAAGCGTGGTTAATATAGTCGAAGCGGCACCTGCCATTTCAAACAACGACTGGCATTTGCTGTGTGCAGGAATACCTACTTTGTTGCCGATCTTGATCAACCTTTCCCCAATGGTACTTGACTGGCAATTCAGGAAATTTACTACCGGGGTATCATCTGAAATAATAAAAGCAAACCAGGAAGTCATCAGAACTGATGAAAACTCCTCTTTTGATAAACTTAAATTGGCATAGCTATTTAGCGTGGTATTGCCTCGTCTTGCGATAAGAATTTCGCGAAGCTGGCGTGCAAGATCAATGATGACATTTATATCAGATGTATTGGCGCCCGAGGAATTGCGGGCATTGATGTATCCCTGCCATATTTCAGATAGATATTTCTCAAACAAAATAATAAACTGTTGGTTGGCTGTCCTGGCCTTATCATAAGTAAGCGAGCCACCTGGACTTGATTCGATGTCCCCAAAAGCCAGGTCCATGCCGAACATTCTCCAATAGGCATTGCGCCTGGTGGCTTCAGCATTGGGCCTGATCAAACTGCGGATATTTGAAAGCCGTGGCGTATCGTTTTTAAAGAATAGTTTTTCTGAATTCTGGATCCAGTTAAATACGGTGCTGCTGTCAGCGATACCGAATTCCTCATCTATTAAATACTTTTCAAAAAACCTTTCAAATATTTGCAGCATGCGAGTATTCTCAAGGAAATAAGCATAAATTAAATGATAGGTGCTGCTGATTTCAAAAGACGTAAAACGATCAGTTCCGGGGGGGGAGGGGTGTTGATTGGTCTTACAGCGTCACGATCATAATTCACCTGCTTGTTGATATCAAACCAGTGCCGAGTTATGGA
>JAQBOK010000251.1 GCA_028288085.1 Mucilaginibacter sp. | reverse complement strand
TCTGAAACGAATAGATTTTTTAGGTAAGGGAAATGGTTTATGGACTTTACACCCGCCATATCGTACGGTCGATTTTTACAATAGATTACCTGAAATTATAAGCAACGTTGAATGCAATGATCTCCACCCTAAACAGTACGGGTTTTATGACATCGTTGACGAAGTTTGCGATTGGACAGAAGCCAAAGATAGACTGAGAAACAACCGCTGGTGGAAAAGAAATCACCATGCAGAAATTAATAAGTCAGGTCATTCGCCTCATCGTTCCTGAACAAAAGACCTGGAAGTTTAAAAATGCACATCATATCCACACGATGGAGTGGACATTATCAAACATAAAAATTGGGTTTCAGTTCAGATTTTGCTATTGATGTGGGTGCGTATAATGGTGAATGGACAAAAATGTTCAAAAAATATTCCCATTAACTAACGTTTTGATGGTCTAAGTCCAACATGAAAAGGAGCAGGAATTAAAAGCGGTTGCGAATGCATTGCCTAATGTGCCCTGTCATATCGGGCTGTTAGGTGCAGAACCTGACAAAGAAGTTATTTTTAACGTAAACTCGACCGTCAGTAGTGTGCTGGAGGAATATAAAGCTAACTCCTTTAAGAGAGAGACCAGAAAAACAGAGATACTCGATAAAATAGTGGCTTTACCAGGCAATGGTTTAAAATTATCGGATTTTATAAAACTGGATGTACTGGGCTATGAATTGGAAGTATTAAAGGGTGCTTCAAAAATCTTAAAAAGTATTCAGTTTATACTAGGTGACGTATCCTTGTTGGAAATAAATAAGGGTTGCCGATTGATTTTTGATGTTAATAAATTTATGGACGAAAAAGGAATCACCACCTATGATATATGCTCCTTTATCAGACGGCCTTTGGATAAAGCCCTATGGCAAACAGATATCCTATTTATCAGAAAAATCCATCCTTTAATACAGAATAAGCATTGGGACTAAAAAGAATCCTTATTATATCTCCCTATTTTCCCCCCTCCAACGCGGCGGATATGCAGCGTGTCCGGATGAGTCTTCCTTATTTTAAAGATTTTGGATGGGATGCTGAAGTAGTGACCGTAGACCCGTCATTCACTGAGATATTAAAAGATGACCTTTTGTTGCAAAGCCTAACTTCGGATACTAAGATTCATAAAGTGAAGGCATTTAACAAAAGGTGGACGTCAAAATTGGGGTTGGGCAGCGTGGCACTGCGCTCGCTGTGGTTTTACAGGGAGAAAGTTAACCAGCTTTTAAAAGAAAACAGGTTCGACCTTATTTATTTTTCTACTACGCAGTTCCCGGTATGTATTTTGGGTGCCTATTGGAAGAGACGCTTTGGCATCCCTTATGTGATTGAGATGCAGGATCCCTGGCATTCTGAGTATTACCAGAGTAAACCCAGCGGGCAGCGACCTTCCAAATATTGGTTTTCCTATCGCCTCAACAAATACCTGGAGCCGGTTGCTATGAAACATGCAGATGGCCTGATCAGCGTATCCGAAAGCTATATCCGTGATTTGAAAGAAAGGTATCCTCAAATAAAAAACATTCCGGCGGCTACGATTACCTTCGGCGCATTTGCGCCCGACCTGAAAATAGCGGAGGATAACCGGCACCTGTTTACTTCTTTACTTGATCCGGATTTTACAAATATTGTTTACGTAGGTCGCGGCGGAACAGATATGCACCAGACTATAAGTGTTTTATTTAAAGCCTTAAAGGATGGCATTGATATGGAACCTCAGATATTTAATAAAATAAAGATCTATTTTATCGGTACCAGTTATGCCCCCGAAGGGACGGGCAAACCCACCGTATTACCGCTGGCAAAAGAATTTGGAGTTGACAGCAACATCGTTGAAATTACCGACAGGATAAGTTATTACCATAGTCTGGTAACTTTACAGCAGGCTGATGCCTTATTTACCCCCGGCTCTGACGATCCCAAGTACACTGCATCGAAGATATACCCTTACCTTTTAACCCGTAAACCTTTATTAGCCATATTCAATTCTAAAAGTTCGGCAATTCCAATTTTGCGGGAGTATGGTGCGGAGTTTGTATACAGCTATGACCAATTAAATGATGGAGGCATTAAAGTTTATAACTTTTTAAAACAAGTAGTTGATACTGGTTTCGAAGAACATGGTTATGATGCCGCTGCTATAGAAAAATACGCTGCAAAAAACATGACTGGCAGCCAATGTCAGCTTTTTAATGAAGTTCTTAATGGGGAGAACTAAAAGAATATTGCGATTTATACTAACGCACCCCCTGGGTAGCAGGCATCCGGTTAAAAGTATTTTCCATTTTTTGTTGTGGCAGGCGCAAAGCAGTTTTTTACCTTCAAAGTTCTTCGTAAAACAATTTATAAGCCCGGTCAGGTTTTATGCGCGTAAAAGACTAACCGGCGTCACCGGTAATATTTACACGGGATTACATGAATTTAACGACATGGCCTTTTTGCTTCATTTTTTGAATGCAGAGGACGTTTTTTTTGATGTTGGCGCAAATGTTGGTTCCTATAGTTTACTGGCTTCAGGCGTGTGCAAATGCAAAAGTATTTCTATTGAACCGGTAAAGTCATCTTTTGATATTTTAAACCTTAACATAAAATTAAATAAACTTCAGGATAGGGTTTTAACAATCAACTCGGCAGCAGGTGCGGTAAAAGGAATGATAACTTTTACTACAGATCAGGATACCGAAAACCATGTGATAGCGAAAGATGAAGTAAATGCCTCCGGTGTCATAAATGTCCCGGTTATAGCCATCGATTCATTACTGAGCGGCAATTCTCCGTCGCTGATAAAAATTGATGTGGAAGGATACGAAACTGAAGTGATGAAAGGGATGGCAAATACATTGAACCTATCCGTACTGAAGGCCATTATCATAGAGTTAAATGGTTCAGGCGAACGCTATGGGTATGATGAAATAGAAATACACCGGCTTTTGTTAGATAAAAAATTCATACCATATACCTATGATCCATTTAGTCGTAATTTGACTGAAATAGCATCATTTGGCAACAATAATACCATTTACTGCCGGGACGTAGACTTTATTAATAGTCGTTTAAAACAGGCTGCGGCTATACATATCATGGGGGAGGAGATATAAAAGATGCGACTGGCGATTATCACTACCCACCCTATACAATACTACGCGCCCGTTTTTAAGCTCCTGAATGAACGTGGAAGGATCGATATTAATGTATTTTATACATTGGGACCGGAAAACGGCGATAGATACGATCAAGGATTTGGTAAATCGATCAGCTGGGATATTCCTTTGGTCGAGGGTTATCCTTATGAGTGGGTGGAAAACGCGGCTTTGCAGCCGGGTTCACACCATTACAAGGGCATCAAAACGCCAACACTCATACAAGAGGTGCAAGCCTGGCAACCCGATGCCGTTTTGGTTTTCGGTTGGGCATATCAAAGCCACTTAAAAGCCCTCCGTTATTTTAAAGGCAGAATACCGGTTTATTTCCGGGGCGATTCAACGCTCTTAGATGAGACTCAAGGGTTAAAAAAACTATTAAGGGCTGTTTTTCTATACTGGGTATACCAGCATGTTGATCATGCTTTCTATGTGGGCACCAACAATAAAGCCTATTTTAAAAAATATGGGTTAAAAGATAAGCAGTTGAGCTTTGCACCACATGCCATTGATAATCAAAGGTTCGGGGTTGACCGAAAGGATGAAGCATCAGCATTGCGACGAAAACTGGGGGTTAAAAATAGCGATATACTGATCCTTTTTGCAGGTAAATTCTCCGATAAGAAGTCGCCGGTATTATTGGCGGATGCATTTCTAAATTTAAAGAAACCTGATGTCCATTTGTTATTTGCCGGAAACGGAAAATTGGAACAGCAATTAGAAAGCAAAGCCCGGGGTGCCGGTAATATCCATTTTATGGATTTTCAAAATCAATTGTATATGCCGGTAATTTACCAGGCAGCTGACCTGTTTTGCCTTCCTTCGAAAGGACCGGGGGAAACGTGGGGGTTAGCCGTAAACGAAGCCATGGCTTGTGGTAAGGCCATCCTGGTATCTGACAAGGTGGGATGTGCTGTTGATCTGGTGAAAGAAAAATATAACGGCGCTATTTTTAAAAGCGGAAAGATCTTTGATTTAACCGCTTGCCTGGAGCAGCTGACGACATCCAGGCCACAATTGGAACGTATGGGCAATCATTCGGCGGAGATGATAAAAGATTGGAATTTTTTGAAAATAGCCGAAGCGATTGAGATCAGTCTGATGCAAGCAAAATGATACGTGTTTTACGTTTAAAATGATGTATATATGTGCATAAAGTTTAATAAAAACTGATGTGAATGAAAAAGGCGGC
>JAQBOK010000240.1 GCA_028288085.1 Mucilaginibacter sp. | reverse complement strand
AAACCGTTTTGCGTTGGTATAATGGCAGTGATATTCAAGAAAAGATTAGCGAAATTAATACCTTAAATAAGGAATCAGAGAAACTGAAAAGAATTACTGAATTGGCAAAAAAGCAGCTTTCAACTTTTTTTAATAGATAATTAATCTTTCGGTAATTAAGCCATTTGGTTTTTTAATAAATTCATTGAGGTGTATTTGGTGGCTCTTCACTGCTCAATTCTTTAATCATTTGCAAATATTCAAGGTTCTCCAGAGTTAAATCAGTGTTTTCTTTAAGTTGGATAAGTCCTACAAAGAATGATACCAGACTTATCCTAAATTTCTCAAATACATCCTCACGGCTTTCCGAAACCACAGCTATTGGGGGCTTAGCACATTCTAATTTATACTCATGTTCTTTTATAGTCAAATTGCATTTAAGTGGCCTATTAAGCTTTAAAATATAACCTCCACTATTTATTTTATCATATCAATATCCGCGGAATCGCGTTCCTGGGTAAACAATGTATTTTCTTGTATGGTTTTTTTACCCAAATTAGTTAAATCTTGACTTTCGTTTACTTCAATGACAAGGGTTATAAATTTCTTGTTCTCATATTGTTCAATCTGAGAAATTGGTTCTGGCGGGGGCAGCAAGCTTTCCTTTTTATCTTTTGATATAGAATTGTACTTCCTTTTAAGGGTTCGTTTATAATTTACAACCTCCGTGGAATACCGTTTATCGTTAATTATATCAATTATTGGTTCAAATATTTCTTTACGTATCGCGGTGTCGGGAAATTTTTCTGCTATCAGGCCAATATCAGTTTCAGAACTATAATCAACATCAATTACATCATTTTGGTAATTTAGAATTAAAGCTCGTTGCCAGTCCTTATATGCCGAACCTTCAACTGAATTGACCGTGTCAGAGCTTAAGCCAACTTTGAAACTGCTATAACCCGTTTCAACTATTCGAGGCTTTAAAATTTCTTTGAATTGCGTAATAATTTTATTTAGTTTTTTTAAGGTCGCCAAATTGTGATTTAAATTTTTCGAAAAAATCAAATTGAGCGTAGCTCAAAAACGAGTCAGAAATATTCTTTAAAAATATCGATGCGTCAATAGCGGTTACAGACGTGTCAAATTTTACGTTACTTGGCGTGAGTTTAAAGTATAAGGCGCTCTCCCTTAGATGTTGCAAATAAGGATTTGATTCAATTTTTTTTATTAACTCATTATACACAGTAGGAACTGGAAAACTATAATAACTCTCTATTTCTGGGATATACTCTGAGCGCAAATCATCGAAATGCAATGCTTGTGCATTGTTAAATGCAAAATCTTTATCAATTTCGACTGAGTAAATAAAGTCCTTGTTTTCAGCAAGCAAAAGTTCCCTGAGTGGCAATTGCCCTTTAATGTAATTATACAATTGGTGTTCAGTCACTTTCCAAATTAACCACCTATTGTAACTCTCATTAAAACCCACCCAGTAGTATACTGCAAGAAATTACTTTCCTATGTCAGGGGACGTAAGAGTATTTCAACCGTACGCGGGCGGAGATCCTATCGGCCATGTAGACATGTTCGATAGGAGCCAATGGGTTTTCAGACTTCAAGGAAGCTAATTTTTGGCCCAGCGCTAAATATAAAAAGTATCATCCGAGTTATCAGATTTTTAGATGGTTACATAAATAAAACGCTTACATAGTTTCTTATATTGCTCCTACTACCAACCCGTCTAATAAGCCGATTGAGGAAAAAGTAGTTATTCATTTAACCGTTATGAAAGGCAACAGGGGTATTGTAATAGATTCCGTTGATGATTGAAATAGATGTTTCTTCTAAGCGGTATAAAAGACACCTTTCAAATGGGGTTTAATTATCCTCTAAACCTGCCGCACAATGCAAATCGACCATAAAAGAGTTCAAATTTGTAGTTTAAGGACTACTAAAAGCCTTTCAGGAACTTCTGGAAAGCTTTTTGCGCTTATGCAGGTTGGGATTGACTACTCATTTGCATGTCCGTTCTTCCACTCCACCACTTTAAATCCTGTTGCTATTGAATCCTTGTTAAAACCTATGGCGAGATACTTGCCAGATTTAGGATCCAGGTAGCCGTAATTGACTACGATGTTATAGTATATACTATCTTTTGTATCTCCATAATTTTCTGGTTGACCAAGTGAATCAATAATCTGGTGGTAAGTAAGTCCTTTGATTTTATGATGTTCAATTAAGTCCTCCAACATATTCTCCCGTTTAGGATGCGAATGTAAATCATCAATCGAGCTCCATTGAGACTTATTGAATTTTACACCATTGTAGGTTATGTTGTTACATCCTATAAGTACTATGAGACTCGTTAAAGCTACGATAGTTACTGGGGCTGATTTGAATCTCATATAAGGTTTGATGTAAGGTAATACTTAATAATAGAATCGTCAACACTCTAATCTGGCATGAGTTTGCGGCGCTACATTTGAGCCAAAAAATTTATAAGTCTAAATCCGCTATTAAGCGCAAATCAGCGATAAAATAGTTCGATTTTTGTAGCCTAAGGGCCACAAAAAAGTTCAGTAGTACCCAATACTACCGAATTTTTTTTATTTGATTTTTATGGGTCAGGTGCTTTTTAGACACCCTCTTTTAAACACCCAATATTCTACGTTCTCAAATCACAGGAGAGATGAAGCGCTGCAAGTTGAAATCCATTGTTCAGATACAACTTTTGTGCTGTATTATTATTAAAATTTGTATCAAGCACAACTGCATCCTTATTATTTGATATGGCGATAGCTCTCACATGGCTTAATAGTTGAGACGCCAGGCCTTTCCCTCTGTAAGATTCCAGTGTGCAGAGATCATCAATATAAATTATATGACCACTGTGCAACGAGGTCATGATGCGATATCCTGCAAATGCAACAAATTTGTCCTCATCTATGATTCCGGCGATGCAATACTTTTCATTTTGCATCATTTCCGAAATTAGGGACGACCAATTATTTTTATTCAGATGTGGCCTCAACGAAAAAGCAACTTCCCAACATTGTTGAATTTCAAGATCTGTCCTGACTGTTTTAATCTGATAGGTATTATTCATAGTTAGACAGGCATTAGGTTGGTTGTAATGCCAATCCTGTTCCATGCGTTAATAGTAATAATTGTTAAGATCACTTGTGCCAGATAGGTTTCCTCCAATACTTTAGCCGCTTGCTCATAGGTTTCATCTTTTACATGATTACTAATTAAAGTAACTTCCTCAGTAAGGGCTAATATTGCCCGTTCTTCTTCTGAAAAAAAAGGCGTGTCGCGCCAGGCATTAAGCGCATAAATACGCTGTTCTGTCTCGCCAGCTTTACGGGCATCTTTAGTGTGCATATCAATGCAAAAAGCACATCCGTTTATTTGAGAAGATCTAATTTTAATCAGATCTTTATGTACTCTTGTCAGTGGTGTGCTTTCAATAAATTTTTCCAGTCCGAGTATAGCTTTGTACCCTGCCGGCTCTACTGTTGCAATGTTAATTCGTGTTTTCATTTCTTAAAAATTTACAAGATTTATTTCTTGCCACAAAATTAAAGCAATGACATTGATGATAGATATACCAGTTACCAGATAAAGAGTAGCCCAGCGAACTTAATGTATTATCTTTTTCAGTATCCCGAGCGCTTCCACCATTTCATTTTCTTGAAGAGAAGCAAAGCCCATTCTCTGCGCATTGGTACAAAAGGATTCGTTCTTATAAAAATTTCCATTGTCAATATAAAGCCCTCTTTTTGATGCATCATCAGACATTTTGATCAAATCGATCTTCTGATCAAAATTTGCCCAAACGGCAAGTCCTCCCTCCGGAGTGCTGAATGCAATCGTCTCACTAAAGTCCGATTTGAGTATCTGGCAAAACAAGTTTCGGCGCTGCTTATAAATTTTTAACGACTTCCGGAAATGCCTTTCCATCTCTCCATCGTCAAACAATACCGCAAATGCCTCCTCTAACAATGTGTCTCCCTGTTTGTCGATCAACTCTCTTAATGAAGCTGCGGCTTTAACAAATGCCGAAGGCCCTACCATAAACCCAATACGCAGCGCAGGAGCAAAAGTTTTCGAAATTGAACCAATATAGATCACGTTTTGATTATGGTCTATACTGGCCAATGGCAGGTAAGGTTTATTATCGTAATGAAAATCAAAATCATAATCGTCTTCAATAATAGCAAAACGGTGTTCTTTGGCAAGATCCAATAGTTTTAACCTCCGCTCGGCAGTCATGGTTACCGCTGTTGGAAAGTGGTGATGCGGTATAATGTATACTGCCTTTATTTTCTTGTTTCGTAAAATTTCCTCCAGGTAATCAACATCCATTCCCTTGCTATCAATAGGAATTCGTACCAGGTTTGCACCGGCATACCTAAAAGTGTCATCGGCAAAACCATAATTCGAAACTCCCACGGCAATATGGTCAGAAGGATCAATCAGCAGCTGCGCCGCTAAATAGATGCCCATTTGGCTGCCTTTTGTCAGGAGTATATTTTCGGCAGAAACAACTAAGCCCCTGGTATTGGAAAGGTAATTGGAAATAGCAACGCGAAGGTGTTTTGATCCTTTGGAGCTACCATATTTTAGAAAGTTTCTTCCATAAAATCTCCTGGAAAGACTTCGATATTCGCGCATGAGCAGATCTACCGGCGCCAGGCGCACATCGGGAAAGCCGCCATCAATAGCGAGCATATTTTTCTGGAAATTGTTGCCGGGTACCGCGTTTTTAAAATGATTAGTCCATAGGAATGCCTCCTGGAGGCTATCGTTTTTGCCCACTTCAGGTAGTATAGGTCGTGAGCGCGTCGGCAACCTGAAAAGTACAAACACGCCCTTTCGCTCAATGGATTCAGCCCAACCCTGACTGATCAATTCTTCATAAGCCAGTTTTACGGTGTTTCTGTTAATACCAATCAATCCTGCCAGTATACGGGAACTTGGTAACAGATCAGATGGTTGAAGCGTTCCATTCGTGATCAACGCGATAAAGCTGTTGCACACTTGGATATATAGCGATATAGTAGCATTCCGATCAATCTGAATTAATGATTTGTAGGGCAACATCTGGGCTGTAGTTTTATAAAAATTGGTATACAAATATAATCCAACACCGTATGCTTTGTATAAATTATCGAAATGAAAAAAGTATGATTAATTGTAAGTAGTGGTTTAAAAAGAAATGTCTGGGCTGGTAGTTTTCTATTAACTGGCCTGTAAATACAGCCCAGAAGGTTAATAATTTTACACCATAAATTATTAACAATAAAAAATAATGGTCATGAAAAATTCATTTAAAATCCCACAGCTTCTTTTACGCATTGCCCTAGGTATCGGTTTCCTTGTAACGGTATCAGATAGGTTAGGTTTATTTCCATCCGGAACCAGAAATGTTGAGTGGGGCAATTGGGATAGCTTTATCACCTATACCGGAACATTGATGCCTTTCCTGGACAGACCTGCTGTTAACGTTATGGGCGGGATTGCCACTTTATTGGAAGCCATCATTGGAATCCTGCTTATCATTGGATTTAAAACCAGGCAGGCCGCAATAGGCAGTGGCGGGCTGACATTCATTTTCGCATTAGCAATGACCACGTTTTTGGGGATAAAAGCACCCATCAACTTTGCTGTATTCTCAACCTGTACCGGCAGCCTGCTATTGGCAACCATCCCTGTTTACAATTGGAGTATGGATAGTTTTTTCTTTGGCACCGCTAAATAAAAAACCGGGTTCTCTTATCCGCCATTGCATGAAAAAGGTCTTTTACTTGCCGTTCTGCCATTTTTGGCACAAAACCAACTGGAAACATACGGCAGATATACTGCTGGCGGCTCAGTTGATTGTATTCTAAATTATACCAATTATGTAACGATATGAGGGGGGTAGTTGTCTTATAGTTATGAGACTAAAACAAATACTTTTTTTAACCTTATTCACGCTGTTACTATTCAACTTTGCCAATGCGCAGACCGCGGGCGGAAAAATTTCCGGTTTGGTTTTAGACGATGCTAAAAAGCCGCTCGACGGCGCAACCGTAATTTTACTCGTCGCAAAGGATTCGGCAGTAGTAAGTACCCAGCTTGCACACCCGGATGGCAGCTTTGTCTTTCAAAATCTAAAAGATGATACTTACCTAATAAAGGCAACCAATATAGGCCATAAAAATTACAGTAGCGGCAATGTAGTTGTCAGCCAGCAAAAGCCGGTTAATTTATCGGCATTTATTTTATCGTCGACCGGAAAAACGTTGAATGAAGTAGCCGTAACTGCCCAAAAATCATATATCCAGCAAAAAATTGACCGCACTGTAGTTAATGTGGGCGCGCTGATATCCAATACAGGCGCCAATGCTTTGGAAGTGCTGGAAAAGACGCCTGGTGTGCAGGTAGACGCTGATGGCAATATTACCTTTAAGGGAAAAGGCGGTGTATTGGTGATGATTGATGATAAACCTACTTATCTTTCGGCCGCAAACCTGGCTACTTACCTGCGTTCTTTACCGGCATCGTCATTAGATCAGATAGAACTGATGGATAATCCACCGGCCAAATATGATGCTGCCGGAAATGCGGGTGTAATCAATATCAAAACTAAAAAAAATACAAATAAGGGATTGCATGCTGTGGTTTCAGCCGATTATGGGCTGGGGCATTATTATCGTACCGATGAGAGCATTAACCTCAATTATCGCATTAACAAAGTGAACCTTTTTGCTAATCTGGCTTACAATGAAAACCGAAATTTCAGGAGACTTGAAATTGACCGGAACTACTTTGATGCGAACGGGGACCAAACCTCATCTCTGAAAGATATTTCTTATTTCAGACCGACCAACTATAATACTAATATTAAGGCCGGGATGGACTTTTACGCTTCGCCCAATACCACGTGGGGGATAGTATATACCGGCGACATATCACGCAGCCATGACAGCAGCCCGGTATTCACCTTATTATATGGCAACAACGGTGGTTTGGATTCAACCATAAATACCCTTAATACATCCAAAAATAAATTTAATAGCAATGGCATTAACTTAAACTATACCCATAAGTTTGATAGTACCGGCAGGGCGCTCACCTTCGACCTGGATTATATCCGCGATGTATCGGGCAGTAATCAGATGTTTGTAAATAATACTCTTTTACCCGATGGTACTTTAACAAATCCGAAGACTCTGAATGATAATTTGCCTTCCACTATCAATATCTACTCTGTCAAGGCCGACTATACCCACCCGTTCAGTGGCAAAGCGAAACTGGAGGCCGGTGTTAAGAGCAGTTATGTAAATACGGACAATGCCGCCAATTACTTTAACGTGATCAACAATGTAGATTCCATTGATTATAACAACACCAACAGGTTCTTGTATAAAGAGAATATTAATGCTGCCTACGTTAATTTCAATAAAAACTTCGGTCGGTTCTCCATACAAACGGGCTTGCGTTTAGAGAACACCAATGGCTACGGTCATCAACTGGGTAATGCCAAAAAATCCGATTCAACATTTGCTAATCATTATACAGATCTGTTTCCAACTGCTTATTTTTCATACAATCTGGATACCGCGGGTCATAACGTGTTGGTTCTTTCTTATGGCCGCCGGATAGGCAGACCGAATTATGGAAGTTTAAACCCTTTTACTTTTTTTGTTGACGAGTATACCTATTTCTCGGGCAATCCTTTTCTGAAACCGCAGTTTACCGACAATTACAAACTGGCCTATAGTTTCAGGAGCCTGTTTACCGTTGCGCTTGCCTATAACTATACAACGGATGTTCAAGGCGAGACTATTCACAGAAGCGGCGATATATTTATCAGCACGCAAGGCAATATCGGGAAACAAAAAACGGTCGATTTATCCGTAAATACCAATTTTCAGCCCGCCAAATGGTGGTCAGTTAATTTATACGCTGAGGTGTATAAAAACACCTACCAGGGGGCATTTTATACCGGCTATCTCAATCAATCGCAAATTACATTTGCGGGCAATGGCAGCAACCAGTTCACCATATCAAAAACCTGGAGCGCCGAATTAAGCGGCTTTTATGACAGCGGCGGTACCTACGGCCAGTTTGTTACCTTACCTAAAGGCATGCTCAATGCAGCTATTCAAAAGAAAATATTGAACAACAAAGGCTCGATCAAGTTAAATGTGCGTGATATCTTTCACACGTTTAGTCCGAGCGGCACCATTACCAATATCGCGAATGCAACCGCAACGTTCCACAACTTTTTGGATACACGGGTGGCAACCCTGGCATTTACCTATAGTTTCGGCAAGTCAATCAATACACCTCCAAAACGCGAAACCGGTGGTGCCGACACTGAACAAGGCAGGGCCCATTAATGATACATAAATTTATTCCCGCTAAAGCGATAAGAGCTGTAATTCAGCAACAAAAGGGAAGTCTTTGAGGGCATTAAACGATCTGCCCCGGATATAAAAAGATGGTCCAAAAAAAGAGGCCGCCTCATAAGTTTGAGATCGGCCTCTTTTCTATAATTTATTTGGATACCCGGTGGTGTCCATTTTCTTTTAGGCAATTCTCAGAAGGGCGATTTTAGTTATGAGAAGACCTTTTTTAGTTATTTATTTTGACACCGCTAGTAAAATGGCAGCTAATTTATCGGGCATTGAAATAAATGGAGTATGGCTGCTTGGTAGTGAATATTCCTTACTGATATGGCCATTATTTTTCACCATTGTATTTTGTAGGGTAAGGCTAACTGCATGATCTTCTGTGGTATGGATATAAACTTTCTTTACGCTACCAAATTTTCCATCTGTTAATGTAACCGGTGTTGCAAGAGGCGCTAATGGCTCTGGTTTAATGTTGTTAGCAATGTAATCGCCAACCTGTGCAGGTGCATCAGCCGCAAATACATCTATTACACCATCTTTTGCAACGCTTGCGGAACCAGTGGTTTGATCAATTTGCAAATATTTGCCAACATGGCTATCTGCATCTTGTTTAGCAAGCGATAATAAACTTTCTCCGTTTTGTGGTAAGTAAGCAGCCAGGTAAACTAATTCTTTGATTTGGCCCGGTATCTCTTCTGCCACCTGGCTAATAACCAAACCTGCCATGCTATGGCCTACTAAAATAACATTTTTTCTGTCGCCTATGGCGTTCTTCACCGCATCCACATAAGACTGCAGGCTGATGTTTGCAAATGAAGTTGCATCGCTTCCGTGGCCAGGCAAGTTAACGGCGATCACGTCATGCCCCTGTGCCTTTAATACAGGTATTATTGCCTGCCAGGCGGTTGCATCAGACCAGGCTCCATGAACAAGGACGATAGTTGATGAGTTTTTGTTGTTTGTTTTTTGGGCCTGAGCAGTAAAACCTAATACACTCATTGCCATAACTATTATTGCTGTTTTCATTTTGTTTAATGCCTAATTGTTTAGGACAGCACAAACATCGGGGTAAGCCACCGGGATAATTTTAACCCAGGTTAAAATCGAAACTTTGGTTAAAAAAAAATTATACAATAAGCAACAACAAAAAATGGCGCATAGAAAAACTTATTATTTGCCAACCATTCGTTTGCGAATCCGACTTAGAGACGGTCCCCGGATTCCGAGATAAGAGGCAATATGATAAAGCGGTACAGAATTAAAAATATTAGGGTGCTTCTCTATCATATCCCTGTATCGGTCTTCAGGTGTTTTAAATAAAAATCCTTCAGTACTTCGCATTACCTCATGAAAAGCTGTTTCGGCAACCATTCTGCCAAACCGCTCCCATTGATGAGACTGACCGTAAAGCCCATTCAGATGATCAATATGTATATATAAAATGAACGAGTCGACCATAGCCTCTGTATAATATTCACAGGCGGTTTGGCTAAAAAAACTGGTAAAAGACGTGACAAATTGATGGTCTGTAAAAAAAAGCATATTCTTTTCTTCACCTGTGGTTTCATTTACACGATAAATTCTAAACACGCCACTGATGATGAATCCAAGGTGTTTACAAACATTTTTATATTCGTTATAAAACTCTCCTTTTTTATATTGCTTTAATTTCCAATGTGGCAGTGATAGATCAAATGCTTCGGCTTTCATGCCGGCGGAACCCATTACCGTGCGTAATAATTCTATTTCTGTTGCGCCCTCTAACATGCCATAAAAATATCTCTTTTAAATAACATGGCGCAACAATGGGCTCTATTTATTGCCCTGTTCATTTCCCGGTACCCGATTTCTCCTCTGATACCCTTTTTCTTCTAAAAATTAACTTGGTGCCGTCGCTTTAATTTGCCCATTAATAGGTAAAATGTGCCCAACTGTCGATTTTAACATTGTTTAACACAAACTTTTTGAACGTTTGCATCATAAAACAACGTTTAGATATTTCATTAATGGCGCCCGGCAGGCACAAACAATGATCGTTAAATAAATACTTTAATCCGAAAGCAAGGTCTATGAACTCATTTTTTACGCATTAGTCAATAAGTTTTTTATTTAAAATCAAATATGAATAATCGTATGAAAAGGATCAGCAATAATATATACCAGATCAGCTTAGGCTGGGTCAACGTTTTTGTCATAGAAGATGATGGCCTGACCCTGATCGATACAGGTACCAAAGGGAGTTCAGGGAAAATTTTCAGTGCAATTAAGAACGCGGGTAAAAACCCTTGCGATATCAAACGGATCATCCTGACCCATGCCCATCCAGACCATGCCGGAAGTGCCGAAGAGATGAAGCGGATGTTAAGGGTTCCGGTAATGGCGCACCGCGAGGATGCACTGATCATGCGCTATGGCATTGCCTTCCGCAAAGAGATCTGCCTGACGCCCGGGCTGAAAAACTGGCTGATCTATGAACTGGCCATCAAGCGTGCCGGCATCAATATAGAGCCGGTTTGTATAGACGAACAGTTAAATGACCGCGATCTGCTGCCTTTGCTAGGCGGGATTCGGGTAATTCACACACCAGGCCATAGCAAAGGACATATCTCCCTGCTGGTGGAAAACGAAGGAGTACTGATCGCAGGCGACCTATTGTCGAATAGCACAGGGTTGGGCCTGAGCGTCATCTATGAAAATATGGCGGAAGGCATCAGCAGCATCCTGAAAGTGACGGACCTGGACTTTGATAAAATAGTCTTCGGGCATGGCAAGCCAATTTTGGCGGATGCCGGCAGCATCATGCGGCAGGCCTTCGTTAACTATGATTATGCACTCGTTTAAGCTGGATGCTAAATATGAAAGTCAGTCAAACGCTGAAGCACCACGGCCGGGAACTTTATACCTTAGGTCTTAAGCTCATCTTTATCTATGCGGAATACAGCGGGTCGACCTTGTTTGCCTCTCTAATAAATCTTTGTATAGCAAAGGTTCTGAAGTCGCTAAGAGCGCATCAAGGCACTTTACAATTGGCGGGAAGAACTGCCTTTGGCGGTGTTGTCACCATTAAACCGAAAATTACTGAACCGCGATTAAGATAGTGGTACTTGTTGGTGACAATACCAACAAAGACGAAGTTATAGGGATTAGGGTTTTGTGGCCTAAAGTCACATTACGTTAAAAGCCCTCAGTCGAGGACTGAAGGCTTTGGTTTTCATTGATAGAAGGCCTGCGTATTCAGGGTGAATTTAACGCGGGTGAAACCTTGTTCTTTGTGTGTGGAATCGTATAAATAAAGAACGGTTAAACGGGATCAAAATATAATTAACCATGCTTGGGGGCCCAACTACGGGGCATCTGGGCTTTGGTAAGCTTTTTCCGAGTTTTTTCTATCTGTTTGAGTAGTTTTTTTTCTTTTTTACGGTCGCGTTCTAATTGTTTTGCAGCATCTTCGGCATCGCCGGTTTGCCTGGTGGCTCTTTTGGCTTGCTTTTCTGCTAATTTGACATCATCCATGTCGCCCCCTACTGCCTGTTCCGAACGTTTTCTGCTTTTAACCTGCGCATCGCGTGATTTGTTAAGCAGACTTTGCAATTTCACCGAATCAAAAGGTACCTGGTTGCGCGTATTGATAAGCTGATTGTTAAGGTCGGCCAGTTTTAAATTAAGCTTGTTTATTTGCTTGCTGAGTTGAGTGGTATCTATTTTTGCCTCATCGTATTTAAAGGAGGTAACGGCTTGTGAATGGAAGGCATAAAGCCCTATTGCGAGTACTAAAATTAACTTTTTCATTTTGAGTTTTAATTTAAAAAATGGTCAGTGATATCAATTATGAATGAGGTGCCCACACCGATCTCACTTTTTACTGATAATCGTCCATGGTATTTTTCGAGAAATTCTTTAGCGAATAATAATCCCAGCCCGAAGCCATCAGCTATCTTCTGTGGAGTTTTGCGGCGTCCTTTGTTATTGATTATTTGCGCTATCTGTTCGGGGGACATTCCTGTACCCGTATCGCGTATAAATAGCTTGGTGTGCCCCACCATTTTTTTGAAGGAAATATAGATCATGCCGTTATTGCCGGTAAATTTGATAGCGTTGTCCAGTAAATTGCGGCAAACCACGTCTAAAATACTTGAGTCATAATTCAATACGGCATCTTCCGCCAGTTCCAGAACCAAACCGATATTCTGGCTTCTTAAGCGTTCGTTATAATATCCTGAATATTTTGAAAAGAAATCTCTAAGATTGATAGGCTCCCGGTGCGCAATAAACCTGCCCAGCTCGTCACTGGTACGCATCAATAAAGAATTAACAATGCTAAAAACATGATCTACCTGGTTACTCATTCTGAAAAACAGGTCTTCAATATCCCGTTCAGACAGATTTATCTTTTCACGGCTATTCACAATTTGCTTAATAAAGCTCAGGGGGCTTCTTACATCGTGGGCAATAATGCATAACTGGTTTTCTTTTACCTGCACGATATCTGCAAGATCTTCGGAATGTTTTTTCAGCTCATCCACATTCAAAAAAGTAAAAGCGTTCTTGGTCCCAATGGTATGCTGATGAACATCAAACCATCTGAATACACCATCGGCACAACATATCTTAGAAACCAGATGTGCAGATGCATCCCCGCATTCTAAGGCAGATGCTAAAGCTTCCTTCCAGTTTTCCATGATCTGTATCCTGTAATCAAGGTTAGGGTAGGCTTTTTTGAGCCAGGTGCTCTGATCCGGCACTTCGTCTATAATATAGCCGAACTGCGATTGAAAGGCCCGGTTAAGATATGCCGGTGCATTTGCTTCGTCGGTCAACATCATTGGCGTTATCATTTGGTTTAAAATTTGATTCAGCTCGTTAGTCTCAATAAGGTACTTCATGTTATAAATTTCAATACGGGCACTTGTGGCATGGATTTTTAGAGCGGATGCAAATGAGCTTTGCAACTATTTGTTCCGGAATTTATCCTGATACAAAGGAACCGGGTTAGGGGTTACACTAAAGAAAATACTGCTACGCACATCTACACCTATCTATTTAAACAGGTGATTGTCAGCTTAAAAAAGAGATTTTGGGGTTTGGTGAACTATATGGATCGGATCTTTGATCATCAGATATTTCTGCGATTTATACAGAATGCGTAGATATGAGTAGTTTTTTATGGGCCGATTCCCGTGTAAGTTGCTCTTTTTGCATATTAAATAAAATGGGGTACTATTGAACAGAATGATGAATGTAACTTATACAAAAACATTAGGAAGAAAGATCCTTTTGGTGTTCCTGATATTTACGATTATTTTTTCTTTGACGGCGCTCGTTGTCCAAAAGAACATTACCAGCAAGCTAAAAGAGGTTTCCAATTTAGCCAATGATGTTGAACATGGTCAGTCCAAACCGGAGCAGGTACTGTTACTGCTTCACCAGGCTGAAGATGATTTCCAGGAAGCCCTGTTAACGACTAATGCCCGGAAAATTTCGGACTATAAAGTAAAATTGTCAAAAGCTTTCGATGAGATAGATACCTTGCTAAGGGAAAAGACCGATACCTCCCGTTTAAATCCGGCCCAAAATGGCCAGGTAAAATCATGGTATAAAAGGAAGATCGAATTATCGGATAAATTATTCGCGCTCCGGCATAGTTTTGATTCCCTGCTTACCGTTTATACGGATCTGCATAATCAAACAAGTAAAGCGGAGCATGAAATCAGTACAAATATTCACTCCGGGCAAAAGAGTACAGACAAAACCAGCACAGATACAAGTCGTATTAACGCCCTGAAAAAAAAGGGGCTTCTTAAAAGAATAAAAGACGCAATCGCTAATAAAAACAGCGGGTATTCAACGGAAATCAATAATCGCAAAAACTCACAGATCATTGATGCCCGAACGCAGAGAATATTAGTCGGCAACAAGGATGCTTATGCCGTGAAATTGCAGAAGCTTCAACAGCAAAACATCAAATTGCTGACTATGCAACGGGAACTAAACAGGCTGAACACCCATATCAGTACAGAAATGGAAGGTATTATCAGCCGGGTTAAGGATATCAATTACAACATGGCAATGGGGTTTAAAGAAATGGCGCTTAAAAATTACCAGGAAACCACCAGCATATTGAACACGTTTTACATGGCTGCCTTATTTCTTTTGCTGGCATTCGCCATATCACTGATCGTGTTTATAAATCAGCTAAATAAAGCGGAGATGCATTTAAGAAGAGAAAGTGAACTATCAGTGCATACAGCACAGCAAAAAATAGATGAGCTGTTAAAGAAAATAACGCGTGATGAAGACCGGCATTCCCCCGCAAAAATGGAGGAACTAAAAGAAATTGTTCAGCTGGCGATTAATAATAATCCGGCATTTTTAATCAAGTTTAATGAGTTTGACCCCATATTCAGCAAAACATTATTGAGCAGGGCACCCACCCTTGTGGCAAGGGAAATTGAATTTTGTGCATTGTTAAGGCTGAATTTTGAAACCAAGGAAATAGCACGGTATACTAAATCATCTGTCCGCGCAGCGGAGGGAAAAAAATACCGGATCAGGAAAAAATTAAATATTCCTTCTGACCAGGACATCAATATATGGATGACCCATATTTAATGTTTTCTTGCGGGAGGGGAGGGGGCAGAACCATCTTTAAATTATCATAGACTAATGGGGTTCGATTCTTGTCGGGGCCATATTTTAAGCCATCCATGGATAGTTATGGTTTATTAAACAAAGTTTTAAATGCATTTGAGTAAAAGTCTTTTTTTGTAGGTTTATAGCGGAACAAAATGTGTGTTTGATATTATAACCGCAATTATATTTAAAATCAAAATAATAAATTGACTAAAAAGGAATCAGACCTAATTAATTGTGATCTCCCGGCAAAAACGGCTATTGCTGAAATACAATCAGATATCGAAGCAATTGAGAAAAATGCTTTGCTCTATGATGAGAGAAACTTTGATCGGCGTATAGAAGTTATCGACTTCATCGGTTTCCAGGTTATTGATCAAATTGAAGAACTACTGCAAAAAACAGATCAGCCAGCTCAACTGATTTTGCTGAAATATCGTGCTGAAAAAATAAAATCTGAACTGGAGAAAATTGATATTAACCTATTTAAAAAACTTCAGAAAAATATCCGGATACAGGGATATAGAGGAGAAGAATTCAAAGACCTGGTTAATAAATACGTCGATTTTAATTTAGACGATAACGAACACCAGGAGGAACCGGGTTATGATAACCTTGATATCTTTATCAATGAGTTATCCCCCTTTCAGACTATGCCGGAGCAGACTAAAGATTTAGAACCGGAAATGGTTTATTACCAAAAAACACCAGCTAGAATTGTTTTTGAATTGGTAGAGAAGTCCCATTTTGTGAAAGAAGACGTTTTTTTTGATTTGGGCGCTGGTTTGGGTCAGGTAGCTATACTGGTAAATCTTCTCGCCAGAATCACAACTAAGGGTGTGGAGCTTGAGCCGGCTTTTTGCGATTATGCAAGGGATTGCGCCGCAACGCTTAATTTATCCAATGTGACATTTGTTAATGTTGACGCCCGGAAAGCAGACTACACCGAAGGGACTGTATTCTTTATGTTTACGCCCTTCAGGGGTAAAATTCTGCAAGAGGTTTTAGAAATTTTGAGGAAAGAATCCCTACTGAGAAAAATTAAGATCATTACTTACGGACCTTGTACTGCCCAGGTGGCTTTACAAAACTGGCTGGATTTTGCAGCCCCGAAAGATGTTCATATTTATAAACTGGCTGTTTTTACCAGTTTATAAAATGGAAGAGTTGCTAAGCGTACGGCTGCTGTTATCATTACAGCCTAATTTATAAAAAAAATCCACCAAGCCCGCCGCACAAAGCAATCAGCCATAAAATAATTTGTGTTTTAAAGGGTAAGGTCACACTCAAAGTCTTCAGTTATATCTGAAAGCTTTTTTGTAATTAAGAATGCCGACCTTCGCAGAAAAGATTAGCATAATTTAAAATGTCTTCAGATCCAAAACAAAAGCCTGCCGAAAAGGAAAATATGCACCCCCGGAATAGCCACCGGACCGGGTATGATTTTAAACAGCTTTGCAAAAGCGGCCCGGAGTTAAAAGCATTTGTATCTCTGAATCAATATAATGTTGAATCGATAAATTTTAGTGACCCCAACGCGGTTAAGGCTTTAAACAAAGCGTTGTTAAAAGATTTTTACGGTGTTGATCATTGGGATATTCCGGAAGGATACCTTTGTCCGCCCATACCTGGCCGGGCAGATTATATACATTATGTAGCCGATCTATTAAGTGAAACCAATAATGGAATTATCCCTACCGGTAAAAAAATGAAAATTTTGGATATTGGTACCGGGGCTAATTGTATTTATCCTGTAATTGGCAGCAGCGTTTACGACTGGCAATTTGTTGGTACTGATATTGACCCTATTGCTATAAGGTCGGCAAAAGACATTGTTGCCTCAAACAAGCATTTAAAAGATCATATATTGTTGCGGCAGCAAGCTAACAAGCATAATATATTTAAGGGCATCATTATTCATGATGAAGGTTTTGATGCCACCATTTGCAATCCACCTTTCCACGCCTCTTCGCAGGAGGCCCAGTTGGCAACCGTTAACAAATGGAACAAATTAAAGATTGAAGGGCCGCCCCAAACAACGCTAAACTTTGGCGGCCAAAAAAAAGAACTGTGGTATCCGGGTGGCGAAGCGGCATTTATCAGGCTCATGATTGAGCAAAGTGCGTTGGTTGCTAAACAGTGTTTATGGTTTACAACCCTGGTCTCTAAAAAAGATACTCTTTCGGGAGTTTATAAAGCATTAAAAAAAGTAGCAGCTGTTGACGTAAGAACCATCAGCATGTCGCAGGGACAAAAAATAAGCCGGATTGTAGCCTGGACATTTTTGAATGAAACAGAGCGGGCCGAATGGGCCGATATATGGTGGCATAAGGCATAGCGCTTATAAATTAGTATTGCTATAGCTTCCTCCAAAATCCGTGAAGATTATTTAAATCTTCACGGATTTTTCTTGCCTGCAAAATTTCATTTGTCTAATGGCCCAACTTTAATCAGGCGTCCAGCTCTTTCAAAATATTTTCAGCATCGGTTGTAGATTTATCGTAGCTTTTAAATACCCATTTGGCAAACCAGTAGAAGAAGGGGAACCCAATAGCATACCAATACCATATGCGGGTTTCTCTAAAGAAATCCATTCCGCCTATGATCCGGCCCATAACAGGTAATACTACCAGCATTAATATTGCACCGAGATAAAAACTTAATTTTTGAACGAACACAAATTGTAATTTACCCTTGGAATATTCTAATAACGATTGTTTGTAATTGTTAGCTGAAATATTTATAGACCGCATGTAACGAATTGCCTTGATAGATAAAATGGGTAATATGAATAAAATAAGAGCAGCAACAATACCGCAAACCAGCAAATACCAGGTATTTAGTTTTTGAAAATTGATAACGATGAACATAATGCCTGCAAAGCAAACTAATGCCCCTATTGCTTCAGGAATCAATATTTTATTTACTTTATTTCTGTAATTTGTCTGTGTCATTTTGATTATTAATGAATCGGTTAATTTTTTTTGTTTATCAATCTCTATAGACATTTCTTCCCATAGGGTTTTCATTTTTTCTAATTCCATGATATGTTTTTCTTTAATTAATTTGAGATATTATTGTTTGTTTAATTCTTCCTAAACGGGTACCCACGTTGGTAGGTGTAAACCCGGTTATAGTTGCTATTTCGTCATAAGTTTTTCCTTCCAGGTAAAGAAGTATAATACCTTTTTCTACGGCACTGAGCTTCTTTATATGAGCATATAAAACTTCAATCTGCTCTTCTTTTAATGTATCCTTTGTGTCTGGCCTATTTAGCAGGGCTTCATCAATGGGTGTATAACTGCCCTTTTTTTTCTCTTTATTTAATTGAGCAATAGCAGTATTTAATGCTATACGGTACATCCAGGTGCTAATTTTAGACTCATTTCTAAAAGAACCGTAGGATTTCCAAAGCTGATATACAACCTCCTGGTACAAATCCTGCTCATCTTCTTTACTATTGGTATACACTTTGGCCACCTTATAAATAAGACCTTCATTTTCCTTTATAACTTGGATAAACGCTTTTTTACTATTCATTGCAAAACAAACAACATCCAATTAGTATACAAAAGGTTGTAAAAATCACAGAAACAACAATTTATTTTACGGGAAGAAATATTTGATCAAGTTAATTCATAAATCTGGTTTTACTCCACGCCAGTTTTAGCATGATATTGGTGCATATGCCTGGTTGCAATAGAATTTTGCGGGCATAGTTTTAAAGTATCTACCTGCACTAATTGCAGTGCAAATAACAGGTTGCCACTACTGTGCTTATTTATCTAAACCGGAACGGTGCTGTATTGCCGCCACATTATTAGTTAATTACCTTAACTATTATGGTGTTACAGGTGTTACATGTTTAAAATGTAACACCCCCGCCGCCATTTATTAATGGTGAACCTTAAAATAATAGCAATTTATTTTCACCGGGCTTTGCAACATCATGGCAAAAGTGCTATTATAGTGCCTGCTAAACTTA
>JAQBOK010000108.1 GCA_028288085.1 Mucilaginibacter sp. | reverse complement strand
AACACATTGATCAAAATAAATTATTTTTATATATATTTGTAGAATCAAAAGTAACATCCGTGTTACATTGTGATAAGGTTTAGGTAAAAGCCCCCAATCAGCGAGTGAGAGGGGGCTTTTTATTTGAACCCACAAAACTTTATAAGTGTGCAAGGAAGAGAAGGCAAACCAAACCACCGCGTCATGGCGAGGAACGAAGCCACCTCTACACTTGCAAATCGAGTGTGAAGGATTTGTGATCGCTTTTTCAGCCGCAATTGCTTCTTCAATATGTGGGTAGAACAAATAATAAACAGCTTACCACAATTGTACTTTGCCGTGAAGCTGTCGGGATACACTTTATTTTTATGCTGCCAATCCCGACCTGTTATGTCGGAAGTAACACGGTATACAAAACGGTGTGCATTTTATTGGTCATAATATTGACGCATCCGCCTCTTTACATAATTATTGCAAGATAATCATTTGAAGAAATAGCGGTCCGTTTTTTATGGGTTATTGGTCATAGTATAGACACATCCGCCTCTTTGCATAGTTATTGCAAGATAGTTATTTGAAATGACATAGTTGGTTAGGTTACCCAATCAACCTATTCAAGTACATTTAGAACCCTCTCAAATAAAATCCATTCCGCTTCCCTTCTCCTTTGGAGAAGGTGGCTGAAAGCCGGATGAGGATGAGAGGGCAGGGTGAGTCCTCATTCCGTCTTCAAACTCTTCACCGGGTTTACCAAAGCTGCTTTAAAACATTGGGCGGCTATTAAAACAAATGCGGTGATCAAAATAAAGAAGCAAACAAAAAAGTAGGGTGCCCAACTTTGACTGATCCTGTAGGCATAGTTTTCCAGCCATTTTGCGGTGATCAGATAGGCAAGGGGCCACGCAATCATGTTTGAAATGATGATTAGTACGCCATATTCCTTTAAAAATAGGGAAATGATATTTTTTACATCTGCACCCAATACCTTACGCACTGCAATTTCTTTTGTGCGTTTGGTAAGCGTAAAGGCTACTACTCCAAAAATGCCCGTAAAAACGATCAGCAGGTTTAAAGTGGTCGCAATATCGGTCGCTTTTTTTAATTGCAGTTCGGACTGATACAGCGTTTGGAACTTATCATCCATAAAACTGTACTCAAACCCTGCATCGGGGAATAACGCCTTACATTTTTTCTGTATAGCATTAATGGTGGCATCCAAATTTGAAGTGTTTAACTTAATTGAATAATAGCGATAGCTCCTGGTGAATGGTTCGTTTACATCAGCTATCATTAATGGTTGTACTTTTTTCTGTAACGATTCAAAATGGAAATCTTTTACCACGCCGGCAACGGTTAGCAAAGTACCGTTTGCGGCACCCAATCTGATGGTTTTCCCGGCTGCCGAGGTCCAGCCCAGCGCCTTTACGGCTGCTTCATTCAATACAACTTTACCTTGCGAATTACTGCCGCTATTGTATTTCATAAACACGCCTTCTTTATTTTGAAGCCCGAATACCTTTGCAAAATCCGCATCGGCCCCAATAGACGCCATGTTTACAAAGCTATTGCTGCCGGGGGGATAAGCGGTCACATTACCACAACTGCCTCCATCCGGAATATCATAAGACAGCGACGCGCTTTTTACACCCGGAACTTCCAGCAACTGTGCTTTTACATTCTCCATTTTTACTACACCTACCGAATCCCATTGTCGCGGCAGCGAGGATATCACCATCACCTGTTCTTTATTAAACCCAAGGTCCTTATTAAAAAAATAAGATACCTGCCTGGAAACCGTGATAGCGCTGATAAATACGACGATAGCCAGGGTAAACTGTATAACAAGCAGCGTTTTCCGAAGCGCCTGCCCGCCTTTGCTGGTATCCAACTTTCCCTTTATTGCAGTAATCACATTGGATGAACTTAATACAAACGCAGGGTAAATTCCGGCAATAAAACCTACCGCGATTACCAAAGTAAAAATGAAAAGCAACTTGTCAATACCAAATTGCCAAAAATGACCAAGTGTAGTATTCAGCACCTGGTTAAACACAGGTAGCAAAACTTCATACAAGCCCAAGGAGATAACAGCGGCTGTAAAGGTTAATATCAGGGCCTCGGTAATATGCTGCACGATCAACTGGATCTTCGCCCCGCCAAATACTTTTCGCAAACCGATCTCTTTTAGCCTGTGCACCGATGTGCCGATACTTATATTTATAAAATTGATAATAGCCAGCAATAAAATAAACCCTGCGACCAATGAAAGCGTGGTCAGCATTTTTTGCACAGCGTTGTTGTTGTCTTTTAAATGGTAACTGCCCATTGCCGCCAGTTCTACCTTTAAATTACCCTTTACAAAGGGCGGCTGGTATTTTTCAAGTACCTGCGCAAAAGGCTTTTCAAGGTCCTTAACCGTAACGCCTTTTTTTAATTGCAGCATATTCACCATGTAAACATTCGCCCAGTTATCGCCCTTATCGCCCCCCTGGAAATACTGGTTGGCCTCCATTGGCAGGTATAGCTGGTAAGCGGTATTGGTGAAGTTGCTTACCGTATTAACGGGAAGGTTTTTTAATACGGCGGTTATTACAAAGTTGTGTTTATTACCGTCGGATGGTGTTTGTATGGTGATTTCTTTATCAATGGCATCAGCTGTACCAAAAAATTTCATGGCGAAATCCTCTGTCACCACAGCCGATTGATTATTGCGAAAAGCCTGATTAGGGTTGCCATAGGCCAATGGAAAGCCATAAATGGATACCAAAGTGGTATCGCCCACAGCCATTTGTGTGCGAAAATGTTTTTCCCCGACGGATACAATGTTAACTACAGGATCAAAACGGTAATAATTTTCGACAAGATTGGGATATTCATCCTTTACTGTTTTGGCCAGGGGGCCAAGAGTTGTAACGGCCAAGCCCAGGTTTTCCTGCTTCCAATTACTTTTGATGACATACTGGTTATCAATATTTTTTATGCCCGAGTTTACACTCTCCTCATTCAAAACATATATTCCTATCAGCAACGAAAAGGTAATCCCCAGGGCAAGGCAAAAAATATTGATGATGGAAAAGCCTTTATTCTTCCACAAATTACGCCAGGCGATCTTGAAATAGTTTTGCAACATAGGTTTAAAATTAAAAACCCTAATATACAAGCCCTAAACCCTAAATGCTAAGCCTTAAGTGTTAAATACTAAACGCAAAATGTTAAATTCAAGTATATTTAGAACCCTCTCCTTTTGAGGGGCCAAGGTGAGGCTTCAATTGGATTTGTCCGCATCGTCCAGCGATGTGCAGCTTAAAAAGCGGACGGACGGAATATATCCCCATGTCATCGAACGATAGAGAGAAATCTTATATACCATGCTGGGCGAACTATTAAGGGCGAATATGCACAGTGTAAAAGTTTTCTCCTCGCAACCACCCCTTGAGTTCCACCTGCTCGTTAGAATGACATAGTTGGTTAGTTTAACTCAATCAACCTATTCAAGTATGTTTAGAACCCTTTCCTTTGGAGAGGGCAGGGTGAGGCTCTACTCCGTCTTTAAACTCTTCAACGGGTTAGACAATGCCGCTTTTATAGCCTGGAAACTCACAGTAAACAGCGCTATGGTCACAGCGACAAACCCTGCTAATACAAACACCCACCATTCAATTGGTATGCGATAAGTGTAGCCTTGCAGCCATTTGTTCATGGTCCACCAGGCAATTGGCGAGGCAATTATTATCGACACCAAAACCAGTCTTATAAAATCAACAGATAATAATTTAGTTATGCTGCTTACACTTGCCCCTAATACCTTGCGTATTCCAATTTCTTTTATTCTGTTTTCGGCCATATAGCTGGCCAGGCCTAACAGGCCCAGGCATGAAATGAAAATTGTAAGTCCAGCAAATAACGCCGAGAGTGTGCCGTCCTGCTGTTCCTCCCTGAACTTTGCTGCAAATGCTTCATCAGCAAAAACGTATTCGAATGGGTATTGGGGATTATATTGCTTAAATATCTTTTCCGCTTTAGCGAGATCAACAGCAGCAGAGCTAGCAGGATTAAGCCTAAAATGGACAACGGGGTAGCTGGTTGTCAGCCCTTGAATCACCATTGGTTTGATCTCTTCGTAAGGCGATTCAATAATGAAGTCTTTCAACACACCGACCACATGGCAATTTATACCCACTTCATTTTTTATGATCTTCCCAACCGGGTCTTGCAGGCGCATGGCTTTTACGGCAGCTTCATTCAGAAGAAGAGCGGTACTATCGGTAGGGTATTCATTTATGTTAATATCTCTGCCCTGCAACAATTTAGAGCCGGTTGTTTTTACAAAGTCGTCATCGGCTTCAAATCGTAAAAAGTTGATCTTTTTATCTGCTTCCGTACTTTCAGGCCAGGTTAAGCCCGTAGTAGTGCCCCAAACGCGCGTTATAGGCGAAAATGTTTTTGTAACTGCTATGGCAGCACCTGTGTTTAGCAGGTCGTGCTTTATCAGCCTGTAATTTTTTAGCACATCGCCTTGCGAAAAAATATAAACGAGATTGCCTTTGTTGTAACCGGTGTCCCTGTTGCGGGCAAACCGTAACTGGCGCTGAACAATAATGGTGCATATAATAAGTACAATAGAGAAAGTGAATTGCATTACTACAAGTACTTTGCGTGGTTTTATCAAGGCATTTGTGTTTTTAAAGGTACCTTTCAGCACGGCTGAAGGTCGGGAAGAAGAGAGATAGAATGCAGGGTAACTGCCCGCAATTAAACCTGTAAACACAATAAATGCGAAAGCAAATAGCCACCAGTAAACATTGCCAAAATCTATAAAAAGAGGTACGCCTACCACCTCGTTAAAGCTTTTCAAACTCAATTGCACCAAACACGTTGCAATTACGAAAGCGACCAGGGCAATGATTGTGCTTTCACCTATAAACTGAATAATGAGTGAGTTTTTATGGGCGCCAACTACTTTTCGGATACCTACTTCTTTGGCGCGCTTTGCACTCTGGGCGGTACTCAAATTCATGAAATTAATACATGCAATAATTAAAATTACAAGCGCTACTGCTATAAATAATTTTACTGTTTCTATGCGCCCGCCGGTCAGTTTTCCGTTGTCGGCTTTAGAATATAAATGCGCCCTGCTCAGAGGCTGAGCAAACACTTCCCTGGTTGAACCGTCTCCCGTGTTTATATGGCGCTTAACTACGTTTTTCACTTTGGCTTCAAAAGCTTCCCTTGATGTGCCTTCTTTTAGTAACACATAGGTGTTTGCATTGGTGAAACTCCAAACCTGGTTTTTGTCCCAGCCCAACTTGGCCCTGAATGTCCATGGCAACAGGTATTCAAAGTCAAATTCGGTATTGCCGGGCAAATCCTTAAGTACTCCTGTAACTATGAAATTTTCTGCGCTGTCAATACGCACCGTTTTGCCTATTGTTTCCGCATTTCCGAATAACTTTACAGCTAGTTTTTGGGTGATCACAATGCTGTGATTGTCGGTCAGGGCCGTTGTGGCATTGCCCCTTAGCAAAGGGAAATTCAGTACAGACAAGAAGCCGGAATCGGCAAAGGCCCCTCTTACGTTCAAATGTTTTTCACCTGCGGTCATTAAAAAATAAACATTATTGAACCTCACCACATCTTCAACTTCGGGATAATCCTTTTTTAACGCCGGCGCCATCAGCGCGGCGGTACGATTCCATACATCGATTTTGCCATTATTCATATCCCGGCTATACATCAGGCTGATCCTGTCCGTCTTACTATAAAAGCGATCATAGCTTATTTCATTCTGTACCCATAATAAAATAAGCATCGCTGCTGCCATTCCTATGGCAAGTCCGGCAATATTAATGGCAGAAAAGCTTTTATTCCTCCAAAGATTCCGAATGGTGATCTTTAAATAATTTTTTATCATAACGTTTACACATTAATTTTTAAATCCTGAGTTTATATTCACCACTCACCAACCTATTCCGTCTTTAAACTCTTAACCGGGTTAGACAGTGCCGCTTTTATCGCCTGGAAACTGATTGTAAACAGGGCGATAAAAATTGCTATCATCCCTGCCAAAGCAAACATCCACCAGCTTATGGTCACTTTATAGGCAAATGCCTGCAGCCATTTACTCATGCCATACCACGCAATTGGTGTTGCTATTGCCATGGCTATGATCACCAGTTTCAAAAAGTCTTTTGATAAAAGCCCTACAATGCCTGATACGCTGGCACCCAATACCTTGCGGATACCAATTTCTTTGTTCCTTTGTTCGGCGCTAAAAGCGGCAAGACCAAACAAACCCAAACAGGATATTAAAATAGCCATCAGCGTAAATGAATTGATGATCTGGGATAAGGTAATTTCCGTTTCATATTGCTTTTGTACCTCAGCATCCAGAAAAGCATATTCAAAAGGTACCGCAGGCAAGTTCTTATGCCATACTGTTTCTATTTTTGTAAGCAGGGCCTTATAGTTTTTACTGTCGGTAGATGCTACCATAGACGAAAAATCACCAGCATGGCCACTGTAAACCAGCATAAAAGGCTTTACCTCGCCATGTAGCGAATTGTAATTAAAATCCTTCATCACCCCTACAACTTCAACATAAGTTAAGGGGTTGGGCGGGTACTGTGTATATAGTTTTTGACCAACTGCGGTTTGTGAAGTAAATCCCAATCTTTTAGCCAGTGTTTCGTTGATCAGCACTCTGGTAGAGTCGTGCAGCCTGAAATCGCGGCCGCTCAATAATTTTATCCCATTAGTGTTCACAAAGTGTTCATCGGTGGTTATATTTTGCGCATCAATAGATGTGGCCATATTGCCACCTGTAGGGTATACGCCATGGTCCTGGCTTACAAACTGGCTTAAATAATTATTGGCGCTGGTAACATCTTTTACTTCTGCCAGCTGGCGCAGATCATTGGCAAATGCAGGCATTTTATTTTGTGTATCGCCGGTATAAAAACTGAATACAAGTTTTTGTCCCTGATTAAAGCCCAGGTCTTTATTCTTGATATAGTTTAATTGGCTATAGATCACAATAATGCCTACTATTAATACAATTGACAGTACAAACTGGAATACTACAAGTGAGCGGCGTATTCCGGCTACCGAAACCTGGCTGGTAAAATTGCCCTTTATTACTTTAATAGCCTCAAAAGCCGATAGGTAAAAAGCAGGGTAGCTGCCTGCCACAAAGCCGGTAACCAATACCAGGCTGGTAAGCATCAGCCACAACCTGTAATCGCTAAAGAAGGATAAATGAATATCCGTCTGTGTAATTTGATTCAGATATGGGAGCACCAATACCATTAATGGTATTGCTATGGCCACCCCTATGAACGAAAGCAGGAATGATTCTCCTAAAAATTGTTTTATAAGGTCGCCCTGGCCGGCCCCTATCACCTTACGCACACCCACCTCTTTAGCACGCTTGGAAGCGCGGGCTGTAGACAGGTTCATGAAATTGATACAAGCTATAATTTGTATCAGCACAGCTATTAGTATTAAAATATAAAGAAATGAAGGACTAACTGTTTTCCATGATTCAATGTCATAAGTTGAGGTGGTATGCATGGATGTGAGCGGCTGTAAATGCAGCTGTTTTGACATGCCCATCTGCTTCATTTGGTCGGCGCCATATTTGTTTAAAAACGCCGGTAGTTTTTGCTCCAATGTTGCGGCACTGGCATCACTACGCAGCCTGACAAAAGAATTGGTGAAGTTATTGCCGGCCCACATCGTGTTTGTACGCACATATTCGCCAATGCCACCGCTATTCATGGTGATAAATAAATTGGCCTGAATTTGTGTTTTACCCAGGCTTTCATCAACAACCCCTGTTACCTTAAAATCATGTTTGCCATAGGCGTTGTCAATAGTGATCACTTTGCCAACAGGGTTTTCGTCTCCAAAAAGTTTATCGGATACCGGTTTTAGCAATACAATGGAATAAGGCTCTGCCAATATTTTGTTTGATGCAGTTCCATAAACGAAATGATAATCAAACATACTGAAATAAGTAGAGTCCACATAAACAGCATCCTTTTGATAAAATGACTTTTCCTTATAACTCAACAGGTGCTGCTTTGCGCCTAAAAAATCAGTAGTAATAACGCGGGTATATTGCAGCACCTCGCCAAAATCGGTTTTCATGGCCGGTGCAATTGGCGGCGAACAAGTTGAATTGCTATGTTTATCGCCAGATATTGCCAGTGTCGTTGTTACGCGATAAATGTCTTTAGCGTTTTTATGATGCTTATCATAGCTATATTGATCCTGCACATATAGTAGTATATAAAGGCAGCACAAGGTGCCTACAGCAAGCCCGATAATATTAATAAAACTGAACGTTTTGTTCTTTAATAAAAAACGCAGAGCTGTTTTGAGGTAACTTTTAAGCATAGCTGATACTTTAATTTATTGTTGTACAACGTATTGGGACGTCTGGCATGGATCTGTTCTTCCAAGACAATGCCAAACCTGTATATGATTGACTTACAATAATTTAAATTGATTTGCAGCTATTATTACGTTCGTTTTTGATACAGTAGGTGTGCGTTTATGAGTTGCTGTTTGACCCGTTGATTTGAGTGACTTTTATTTAATTCGATCAGAACCCTCTCCGATTGAGCTAATGCACGCACAATTCCCCAAGAAATTGCTCCGTCAGGATCAAAATGTGGTAAGAAAAATGTTTGTAAAATTTACAATTGCCCTTCTAATTGCATCAGTCGTATTTTCAAAACCGCAGCAACAGATAGTGAGTCGGTTATTTCACCGTTACAAACCATACGGTAAACTTCATCAAAAGACACTTTTTTTATAATGAGTTGCTCTGTATCCTCGGGCTCAGCTTCAAATTGCTGTAAGCCTTGCGCCAGGTAAATAATACTTAACTCATCACTTACCGAATTGGAGAGGTGCATGCGTTGAATTTCAGTCCAGCGGGCGGCTTTCAGCCCTGTTTCTTCCAGCAATTCGCGCTTGGCCGAGTCAATTGGATCAACTTCAAACGCGCCACCGCCTTCAGGTATTTCCCAGCTGTATTGATCCAAAGCAAAGCGGTATTGGCCTACTAAATAAGTATTCATCTCTTCGTCAAGTGGCAAAACGCCTACCGCAAAACCCTTATAATGCACCTTGCCATATATGCCGGGATTGCCCGATGGGTTAATCACCTGGTATTCGGTTAAACTGATCCAGGGGTTATTATAAACTTCTTTTTCAGAAACGGTCTTCCAGGGATTTTCTTCGGGGTTTTGCATGGGGATAAAGTTATTTAATGTATGATAAAAATAAAACATTAACCTCTGTAACTTATTTATATAAATACGCTCTAAATGTTATTATGCGTTACTTCCTTTGCATCCTGTTTCCACCGGCTGCGGTTTTAACAACCGGGCGTATCGGCGCATTTATATTGAGTTGTATTCTTACCCTTTGTCTTTGGATACCCGGCGTGATCCATGCGATATTAATTACCAATGATTTTTATGAGTCAAGAAGGCATCGCCAGCTAATGCGTGAAGTAAGAAGAAGCCGTTACTAATTAACTCAAGGCTACCCTTTTGGATGGGGTTATAATTGAAATTAAGACCAGCCCGATCAGCATTCCCGAAATTCCAGTTACTATCACATCACCATACTGTTGCAGGTTGAGGCCGGTAAAAAGCCTGATCATCACAAACAGCAACGCTACAGCAACTATACTTATCCAATAATAAACAATTTTCCCGCCACCGGTATGTTCACCAACAGGTAGCTGCACTATTGCATAAGCAATAATTATTGCCCCGGTTAAAGTGCTTAAGTGCTGAACGATCTCAAAAACCGGAAAGGCACGGCCAGCTATAAAAACAATGTGGGTAAGGGCGGGAATGTGGGTTACAAAATACCTTCCGGGATGGGTAAAGCTATCCCAAAAAATATGCGAGGCACCTCCTATAACTGCTGAGAGCATTATAATAGCAAGGGGTTGTTTAAAATAAGGCCTTCCATGGGTTTTAAACCGCGAAAGCCGTTTATTTAAATACACCGGCAAATGGTCAATCAATTTATCCTTAACCAGCGCGTTATAAATAAGCATAAAAAATAAAGTCAGGGGCAAATCAAACCAAAATAAACCCGTCCATGTATGGCTATACCGGGTTTCCATATTCATCCTGATAAAATATTCAAAATCAGGTATCATACTGCCCGTTACCAATGCCGTAAGCGAAAACCATTTTTTAGGAAGGTAATTGAACGGTAAAACGATGGCCGGGTGCGAAAAGGTAAAAGGCATTTGCAGCTACTGTTTAATTTTAATTACCAACTAATATAAAAGTATTTATTGGGGTTATGCAAATCGCTAACTTTTATCAAAAACCTCAGGTTTCATCACGATAAAGGCGGACTAGTAGGTTTTGATGCATCTATCGGGGTTTGAAAGGCCAGTTCGAACAGGAGACGCCGGTTACAATCCTGTTGCCACATTGATAGAATACTCACTAAATAGTTGTTCTTCCTATATTTATTTTGTCAATGGTTTTTAATAGCTTTAAATTATGAAAAAGCTATTGATCCTGATTATTGTGGCAATGCTTACAGTAACCATTGCCCGGGCGCAAAATGGTTGGGTAACTTACAAGGCTGATAATCGAATATCAGTTAAGTTTCCTTCAGCGCCAATGGAGCTTACTCCGGGCAGTTTTATGTCTGCAAGTAAAGACAGCACTATAGTCTATATTTTTACAATGGTTGATTTCTTAAAAGTAGCGGGAATTGATTCAGTTGCCCTGGCGCCCATAAAGGCAACTCCCGCATTTGCCGGTCAGTTAAAAGTGGGGCTCAAACAAAGCTTGCCAGATGTTTATATGTCTGATTTTAGAATTGGGAACTGGAGGGGTTTTACCAGCTATACCGCAACAGGGATAGATCACAAAAAGAAAAAATACGATATGTTTATGGTCATTATCGGAAATAAGCTATACAGTATTTCAACGGTTACGGGTGAGGGTGCGAATTTAAAGAGCAGAGATCAGTTTTTTAGTTCTTTAATGCTAAGTAACTAAGGGAGAAAACGTTATTCTAAAATGTTATAAACATAAAAAAGCGACCGGGCGTAACCTGGTCGCTTTTTTATGGATTTTTTTTATAAACCAAATTCCTTTTTCACCTTATCCACATAATCCAGTTTTTCCCAGGTAAACAGTTCTACTTCAACTTTCACTTCGTCGCCATTTGGGCTAAAAAAGCTTTTTGTAACGGTTTGGCTCGGTTTACCAAAATGGCCATAAGCTGCTGTTTCGCTGTAAATAGGGTTACGTAATTTTAAGCGGGTTTCAATAGCATAGGGGGTCATGTTAAAAATGCCTTCCACTTTTTTGGCTATCTCACCATCGTGTAAGCCAACTTTGCCGGTACCATAAGTATTTACATAAATTCCCATTGGTTGCGCCACGCCTATAGCGTAGGATACCTGTACCAATATCTCATCGCAAACACCGGCAGCAACCAGGTTTTTAGCAATATGGCGTGTAGCGTATGCTGCAGAACGGTCAACTTTTGAAGGGTCTTTGCCTGAGAAAGCTCCACCACCATGCGCGCCTTTGCCGCCATAAGTATCCACAATTATCTTACGGCCGGTTAAGCCGGTATCGCCATGCGGCCCGCCGATAACAAATTTGCCGGTAGGGTTTATATGGTATTTAATTTCGTCATTAAAAAAATGGGCGTATTTTGGATATTTTGCCTTAACCCGTGGAATAAGGATTTCGATAATGTCCTTGCTGATCTTTTTCAGCATAGTTTTTTCTTCATCAAAATCATCGTGCTGGGTTGATATCACTATCGCATCGATGCGGGTCGGCTTGTTATTATCATCATATTCCAGCGTTACCTGCGATTTTGCATCCGGCCGAAGATAATTGATCTCTTTATTTTCACGACGGATCACAGCCAGCTCAATTAACAAAGCATGTGCAATATCCAATGCCAGCGGCATATAATTATCAGTTTCACTTGTGGCATAGCCAAACATCATCCCCTGGTCGCCAGCACCCTGTTCTTCTTTTGCAGAACGGTCTACCCCCTGATTAATATCAGGTGACTGCTCGTGTATAGCCGATAGCACACCGCAGGAGTTGCCATCAAACATATATTCGCTTTTGTTATAACCTATGCGGTTGATAACATCGCGGGCTATTTTCTGAACATCAAGGTAAGCCTTTGATTTAACTTCGCCAGCCAAAAAAACCTGTCCGGTAGTTACCAGCGTTTCGCAGGCAACTTTTGAGTCACGGTCAAAAGCTAAAAAGTTATCTATCAGGGCATCTGAAATCTGGTCGGCAACTTTATCCGGGTGTCCTTCTGATACGGATTCTGAAGTGAATAAATAGGGCATAAATATATTTTCGTTAATAATTTATTATGCGAAAGAAGGAAATTTAAACGGATTGCAGTAAAAAAAGAAAACAGGGTTTTAGCACTTTTTTACGTGGTTGCAATCCAGTCCGATTAAAATCGAAACATCAAATCAGTCCACTTTCGAGAGGCAAAAATAAAACAATTTTTCACAAAGCCGAAAATACGATTACTTTTGACGGCGAAATTATAATTACTTGAAAAGGAAAGCCTTATTTATTATAAACCCGGTCTCGGGCGGGAAAAAGAAAGACAAGGTACCGGAGCTGATACAAAATAACCTGGATATCAACCTTTTTGAGCCAACCGTTGTTTTTACCACCGGCGTGCTGCATGCCAGCGAACTGGCTAAGGATGCAATTGGCAAATACGACTATGTAATTGCAGTAGGTGGCGATGGCACTGTGAACGAGATCGCATCATCTATTGTGGGTACAAATACGGTGTTAGGGGTATTGCCTTTTGGTTCAGGCAATGGGCTTGCGCGTTTTTTGGGCATCCCTATGGCGGTTGAAAAGGCTATCAAAACACTTAATGGCCAGCGGATTGAATTGATCGACTCTGCGAAGCTAAACGGGCAATGGTTTTTTAATATGGCCGGAATGGGCTTTGATGCCCATATCAGTGAAGTGTTTTCGCATGATAAAACACGTGGTTTTGGCGCTTATATCCGCTCTGCTTTCCGCGAAATAGTAAATTATAAACCAGAAACATATCACCTGGAGATTGACGGTGCTGTTTATGAACGGGAAGCGTTTATGCTGAGTTTTGCCAACTCTTCGCAATATGGAAATAATGCCCATGTTTCACCAAAAGCCTCCGTACAGGATGGGCTGATTGACGTTTGTATTATAAAACCCTTCCCTTTATACCGGTTTCCCGAAATGGGATTACGCATGTTTACAAAAACAGCGAACCGGTCTAAATATGTAGAGATCATTCGGGGCAAAAAAATAATAGTTAGGCGGGGCAAAGGCGGCCCGGTACACCTGGATGGCGAACCGCAAATATTGGGTGTTGACTCTGAAATAGGTATAATGCCCGCCTCATTAAAAATAATTACCGGCGCATCATTTAAATAATATTAACGCCCTGCCACAGCATGCAAGCCACATGTAGTTTGTTAACCCTAAATGCAGTATTTAAAACCTGTATCCGATCCCAACTTTTACACCCGCGTCAAATAGCGAACCGCTTCCTTCATTTTGAGCGGCAACAATAGCATGCCACTGTAAAAAAGGATTGATAAATACAGTCATGCTGTTAAAGTTGTATTTACCGCCAATCCCCGCGCCAAGGCCAATTCCACTTTGGTTAGGAGTTATAGAATAAGAATGATAGTTAGTCTCAAAATCGGCAATAATGCCTGCATTGGCAAACAAATATTTTAAAAAAGTAAAATTGGCGTATACAGGTACCGACAGCATCCTGATACTGCCTTTTTGTGGGGTAAAGGAAGGGTCAAATGCATCTTCATAGTCCCATAGTACATTGTTTACAGAATATTCTAATCCCGTTTCTATTGAAAATGATTTGGTTAAATTTCGGGAATAGTTTAGTCCATATATCGTTTCCCCTTTTCCCTGGTAACCCGCGCCCCCTATTCCAATTGAACCGATGGCATTACTACCGGCGCCAAATACGAGTGAAAGACTATTTTTTGACTGGCAATAAGCTTGTCCGCACAGTAAAAATAAAGCTAAAAGTATCAAATTGGCTTTCATGACAAGGTTTAATTAGTGGCAATGGATTTTTTTTAAACCTATGAATTTTAATCATAAATGGAAATAGACATTGCGATATATTTAAAATGAGATGCCTCTGTTTAAATATAAATCCGGTACTACCGTCAATTAAACTTTTGGTTTTTTACTTTTGAATTTTAATTTAACAATCCTATGTCGAAGAAATATAAAGACTTTTCTGGTATAGTTTATTCTACCGACTCTGAATATCAATACCATGGCAATACCGGCTACGCATCTTCAACCCTCCCTCCGCAGCAGCAAAACCTTAAAATATATCTCGACCGCAAAGGTGGCGGCAAAGTAGTAACCCGTATTAGTGATTTTATAGGCAAAGAATCCGACCTCGAAGTGATTGGCAAGCAGCTAAAATCTAAATGTGGGGTGGGTGGATCGGTGAAAAATGGGGAAATTTTGATACAGGGAGACTTTCGGGACAGGGTGCTGACTTTACTTCAGGCAGATGGATTTAAGGCAAAAAAGGCAGGAGGTTAGTGTATTGAAATTTTTTCAATGTTGTTTGTATTATATTAGTAATCAATATATTAACTAAGTGTAAAATCTACATATAGTAAAATAAATATCAAATTTTTCTTGTTTATAGCTTCTTAAAGTCGGATTTTTGCACTAACCAATTTATACCGATTTAATGAAACTATTATGAACCACGTTCAAAAACTTGAACAAGGTCATGAAGTTTCATTATCACCTAAAGAGCAAATTATTGTAATGAGAAATTCTATTAACAGTTTACCTGATCTGGCTTACCTAAACCTGGATCGGGCAAGAGCAATTTTGTATCAATTAACGCCTGCTCAACTTGTTGAAGCAGCTTTAAAAAGAGATGAGGGCGTTTTAGCAGAAACAGGCGCTCTGGCAATTGATACAGGCGAATTTACCGGCCGCTCCCCCAGGGATAGGTTTATTGTTGATGATGCTATTACCCGCGATACCGTTTGGTGGGGTGATGTAAACATCAGGTTTGACAATGATAAATTTGATGCCCTGTTTCAAAAGGTTACGGCCTATCTTGGCGAGCGCGAAATTTTTGTAAGAGATTCATCTGCCTGTGCCAACGAAAAATATCATATCGATATCAGGGTTATTACAGAAACAGCCTATCAGAATCTTTTTGTACATCACTTGTTTCGCCGCCCCGAAGTGGTTAACCCTGCTTTACAGCCGGAGTGGACAGTGATTGCCGCGCCCGGCTTTAAGGCAGATCCCGCTATTGATGGCACGCGCCAGCATAATTTTTCAATTCTTAATTTCAGCAAAAAGATAGTGCTGATAGGTGGCACCGGTTACACAGGCGAAATTAAGAAAGGAATATTTTCTGTTTTAAATTTCATATTGCCTCTCGAAAAGAAGGTGCTTTCTATGCATTGCTCTGCCAACACCGGTGTCAAAGGTGATACCGCCATATTTTTTGGCTTGTCAGGAACAGGGAAAACTACACTCTCTGCAGATCCTGAACGCGGTCTGATAGGTGATGACGAACACGGATGGAGCGATTACACAATTTTTAACTTCGAGGGAGGGTGCTATGCCAAGTGCGCCGATCTGACCCCCGAAAAGGAGCCCCAGATATTCAGCGCCATTAAATTTTGCGCATTATTAGAAAATATCAACTTTAATAAAGGTACCCGCAACGTTAATTTCTCCAATATTGATAAAACAGAGAATACACGTGTTGCTTACCCTATGGATTATGTAAATAATGCAATTATGCCGTCGTTAGGGTCATCGCCTAAAAATATATTCTTTTTAACAGCTGATGCCTTTGGCGTGTTGCCGCCTATATCCAAATTAACAAATGCCCAGGCTATGTATTATTTCATTTCGGGATATACGGCCAAGGTAGCGGGCACCGAAACGGGAATATCAGAGCCAAAAACAACATTTTCAGCATGTTTTGGCGAAGCTTTTCTTCCGCTTAACCCTGTTACCTATGCTAAACTGCTGGGAAACAAGCTAAAAGAGCACGATGTGAACGTATGGCTGATAAACACCGGCTGGACAGGCGGCCCATATGGCGTAGGTAAAAGAATGAAACTTAAATATACCCGCGCTATGATCACTGCAGCCTTAAATGGCGAACTGGAAAACGTTAATTACCTGGAGCACCCGGTATTTAATCTGCAGATGCCTGTGAATTGTCCTAATGTACCCGATAATATATTAAATCCGCGCAATACCTGGGCCGATCGTGATAGCTATGATGAGAAAGCAAACAATCTTGCCATCGCATTTGTTAAAAATTTCGAACGTCATACAGGGTTTAGCAATTTAGAGATCATAAATGCAGGTCCGAATGTAATTATATCAGCTTAGTTACATTTTTTTATAGGCTATTGCTTGCTATTATTAAAAAAAATGGTTTTCATTGTAAAAAATTGTCTGAAAGAATGACAATTTTTTTGTTTGATAGCGTTATGTAGGTCTGTATTTACAGGCCAAAACAAACATTACATTAAATAATTGTAAAGAATGACAGAAAAAGTTTTTTTATTTCATTAAAATTCTAATTTTGTTATCCGCTTTTAACACGCACATTAATTAACTTTTTTATAAACAAAAACTAAAACTAAAAACTAAAGTAATGGCAACCGCACCAACAAAACCAACTACTCCTGTAAAAAAAGAAAGCTCAAGTGCATCGGGCATGTTTGCAGTTCTAACTATACCGATCTGTATTATTTGTGGAGTTTTAATTTTCATATTTATACTTGGTAGTCCAAGTCATTACGAGGGTGGTAACGTAGAAACCGGACATCCAACGGATCCTTTCGGTATCGTTCACAGGGGAGGCCCAATTGTGCCTGTTATCATGTCATTCGTATTAATGGTAATCGTGTTCTCTATAGAGAGGGCTATCGTTATTGGCAAAGCATCTGGTACAGGCAATGTAGACGCTTTTGTAAGAAAGATAACCTCGCTACTTAATGCAGGTAATATCGACGCTGCAAGCTCAGAATGTGACAAACAAAAAGGTTCAGTGGCCAACGTGATCAAATCAGGCTTAAAGAAGTACCGCGAAATGGAAGCGGACGCGACATTAACCATTGATCAGAAAACACTTGCTATCCAGAAAGATATTGAAGAAGCTACTGCTTTGGAAATGCCTATGCTTGAGCAAAACTTAACCATCATCGCAACATTAGTATCAATTGGTACATTGAGCGGTTTGTTAGGTACTGTTGTGGGTATGATCGGTGCGTTCCAAACGTTGTCAGCAAACGGTGCACCTGATACATCACAGCTTTCAGCAAACATTTCTGAAGCGTTGATCAATACTGCATTGGGTATCACTACATCGGCTTCATCAATCATTTTGTATAACTATTTTACATCAAGAATTGATAAGCTGACTTATGCAATTGACGAAACAGGTTTCAGCATTGTGCAAACATTTGGCGCTTCACACGCAAGAAAATAAAAATATTTTAGTGCTTAGTTTTTCCCGTCCCGTTTTAAACGGGACGGGTAGTTATTAATCTTATAAACACTACTATATTTAAAATTATTAATTATGTCAAGGATAAAAATTCCCAGGAAAAGTACAGCAATAGACATGACTGCTATGTGCGACGTAGCTTTCCTTTTGCTTACCTTTTTCATATTAACAGCAAAACTAAGACAAGAGGATCCGCTTCAGGTTGATACCCCTGCTGCCACCACTAAAGTGCTTTTCCCCGATATTGATGTAGCTACATTAACAGTAGGCAAAGGGAAGATATTTTTTGGAGTAGAGGGTACTGATGTACGCCAGGAACTATTGGATGCAATGGGCAAAAAATATAACCAAACATTTACACCTGATGAAAAGAAGAAATTTTCAACAATTCCTTCATTTGGTGTGCCAATGGCTCAACTAAAGCAATTCATAAATCTTAGGGAAGAAGACAGGAAGAAATTTACTCAGCCTGGCATACCTGTTGATACTACTAACACCAGTGAGCTTTTTAACTGGATACATGAAGCCCGGGTTGCTGATGCAACGTTACGTAACAAATCCTTACGCATTGCTATAAAAGGAGATTCCAAGCAGGAATATCCTGAGGTAAAAAAGGTGATTGATATCCTTCAAAAGCAGGCAATCAATAAATTTAGTTTAATAACATCGCTTAAAGATAGTAAATAATAATCAGCTATGGCAGAATTAGACACCTCCGGAGGAGGGAAAAAAGGCGGAAAAATAAGAAGTAAGAAAGCCTCTACCCGTATTGATTTAACGGCAATGGTTGACCTGGCGTTTTTGTTGATCACTTTCTTTATCATGGCTACCACCCTTGCAAAACCAAAGGCAATGGATACGTTTTGGCCTGATAAAACCAAAAAAGATGTTCAGTTACCCGTACCTGAATCAAGAACAATGACCGTTCTTTTAGGAAGCAATTCTTCAATAGAATGGTATATAGGGGCACCCGGTAAAAGCGCACCTACAATTGATAATTTTGGTAAAAACGGCATACGTAAAACCTTTATTGAAAAGAATAAGGAAATTGAGGCCTCGCATGCCGGTCCTGATAATTTTATGATCGTATTGGTAAAGGCCAGCGATAAATCAACTTATAAGGATTTTGTAAGCATTCTGGATGAGATCAATATTGCCGGTATCAAAAGTTATGGCGTTGTTGATATTTTACCAGTTGAAGTTTCATTGCTTAAGAAAGACGGGCATTACTAAATACTAAAAAGAAAGAATTAACGTTAAAAATTTAAAGCCTTAAAAATGTTCGGATCAAAATTAGACATATTAAAGACGGAATGGATCGATGTCGTTTTTACTGACAGGAATAAAGCATACGGGGCGTATGAACTGAGAAAGGAAAACCCGAAAAATACCAACAAGGCGCTTATTATAGGCGTGGTGTTGTTTGTTTTTCTGATATCGGCTCAAACCATCTATAATTTTATCAGTGGCTTTATTCCAAAGGCCTCTGAAAAGGTGAAGATCACCAATGTGGTGCTTCAACCACCGCCCCCAATAGATCAAAAGAAACCACCTCCACCGCCGCCGGAGCCACCTAAACCAAAAGTTGACCAGGTGAAATTCCCTCCTCCGGTAGTAAAACCAGATAACGAGGTAAAAGAGCAACCGCCAACCGTAAAGGAATTGGAAGTTGCCGATCCTGGGCAAAAAACCTTAAAGGGCGATCCTAATGCTGACATTAAGATTGATGAGCCTGTTGGTAATTCGGATGTAAAACAGGTAACTGAAGAAGATCCTAATAAGATATTTACGGCTGTTGAAAAAGACCCTTCATTTAAAGGAGGTATTGAGAATTTTTATGCATACCTGCGGAAAAATGTACATTATCCCGCAATTGCAAAAGAAAACAACGTGCAAGGTAAGGTATTTTTAACCTTCGTGGTTGAAAGAGATGGCTCTTTAACAGATATTAAGGTTTTAAGAAGCCTTGGATCCGGAACTGACGAAGAAGCTATGCGGGTATTAAAAGCTTCGCCAAGATGGACACCTGGTATTCAAAACGGCCGTCCGGTTCGTGTTCAATATACGGTACCAATTAGTTTTACTTTGCAATCAGACGATCAATAGGAATAAATGCCCTATAAATTTAATTTCAGGCAAAAATCGCCCAAAAGGCGGTTTTTGCTTATTTTAGGCTTAGCTACCTTTATTGCTTGTTTTACTTTGGGTTTAATGATCATATTTTGGGGTAGGATCAGTTATGCGCTTGATTTAAATATGACCCAAAGGGTGCTTTATGGTTCTTTGTTTTTGATTTACGGGTTATTAAGATTTTCAAGATTGTTTAAAGAGGAGCCGGAAGATGAGAAATAGATTAATGCTTATTTTATTGGGTGCTGTTTTGATTGGGGCTTTTGCAACTTGCAAAAGAAAACCAGCGGCAAACTTTAATGAAGCCGCTGCCTCAGAAAGTGTGCAATTTGTTTCGGATGAATCTTTTGCACCTATTCTTGATCAGGAATTATATGTATTCAGAAGCACACATCCCAACGCCAAAACGGAGATCATTTACAGATCCGAGGAGGAGACCTTTAAACTTTTACTTAATGATAGTGCAAGGTTTGCTTTCATTTCACGTGATTTAAATGCCGGTGAGAGAAAGACATTAAAAGAACATAACCTGGCTACCAATACAAGCAAATTTGCAATAGATGCAATAACGATAATTGTAAACGAAGCATCAACTGATACCACAATATCTATTGGTGAAATAAAGAAAATGCTAAACGGGCAGGCTAAAACAGATAAAAATATTGTTTTCGATAACCCTAATTCGAGTTTGGTAAGGTATTTGAAAGATTTTAGCGGTCAGAAGGAATTTAAACAGAAAAACATTTACGCGCTAAAATCAAACAAGGAAGTGATTGAATATGTTAGTAAACATCCGGACGCAATAGGTATAACCGGCTTTAGCTGGCTGGATGACCCGGATGCTGATTATGCTGATGCGGCAAAGAAAGTTAAAATTGTAGCTGTAAAGGACGAAAATAGTAAAACGGACCCAAACCAATATTTTAAGCCTTCGCAAACAACACTGGCTTTAAAACAATACCCCTTGACAAGGGAGCTGTATATAGTGAATTGTTTGGGAAGCAGGAAGGGTTTAGCTGCCGCGTTTGAACATTTCATTGTAACTGATGTGGGCCAACGTATCATACTAAGATCGGGGCTTTTACCGGTTAACATACCTGCAAGGGAAATAACCACACATAGTAACAAATTATAATATTACTAACAGATTATAATAGGATATTAAACGTTAGGATACATTAATCATCAATATAATGATGTTCAAATAATAATGTAAAGAATGGCAATAGCCTAATTAAAAATTAAAGAACAGATTGCGTAGCACATAAGTGCTATTAAAAAGACAAAAATTACTCAAATGAAAATTATCAGTAAAATAGCGACAGCCGGATTAGGCCTGGTATTTATGGGGTCTTCAGTTTTTGCGCAAAGCCTTGCCGATGCTAAAAAAGCTATTGATGCAGAGCAACTCTCAAAAGCTAAGGCGATGCTTAAAAACTTGATTGTTACTCAATCAACAAAAGATGAAAACTATTTTTACCTGGGCTGGGTATATATAAAGCAGGATTATGCCGATTCTGCCAAGGCGGTTTTTCAAAAAGGAATAGGAGTGAATCCTAATTCAGCATTAAATTATGCTGGTTTGGGCATCGTTGCGCATATAAATAAAGATCAGTCTGGCGCAACTACCAATTTCACTAAAGCTATTTCCCTTGCCGGTAAAGACGATAAGCCTTATGTATACATAGCTAAAGGTGATTTACTGCCTCCAAGCACTGGAAAAGTTACCACAGCTGATGCCACTGCAGCTTTAGATGTATTGAATAAAGGCAATGCGGCAAGTGCGGTAAAGAGCAAAGATAAGGGCGCTGTAGCGGCATCCACTGATCCTGAATTATTTATTACTTTAGGCGAAGCCGATCGCCAGTTGTTAAAAAGTAATGATGCTTATACCGACTTTTCTACAGCTTTGCAACTGGACCCTAAATCTCCGGGAGCCAACGTTGCCTTAGGTGTTTTATGGAAATATGCAGATAACTTTGAAGATGCTGAGAAACAATTCCAGGCTGCATTGGCAATAGACCCTAACTATGGTCCTGCTTATCGCGAATGGGCCGAAACAGACCTGCGCTGGGCTCAAAGTGCGCCAAACAAGGCTTCTGAAAAAGTTAAAGAGGCTGCCGATCAATACAAAAAATATATCAGCTTAACAGATTATTCACCAGAATCGCAAATGCGTTATGCCGACTTCCTGATAAATGCAGGCGATTTTAAAACCTTACAGCAGGTAGCTGCCGATCTTTCTAAATCGGCTAATTCCAATTTAAGGGCTTATCGCTATCTGGGTTATGCTGCTTATGAAAATAAGGATTATCCATCAGGTTTAACCGCGATGAATACCTGGACAACCAAAGCGGATCCTAAACGTGTTATACCGCGTGATTATTTATACCTGGGACGCTTGCAGATTGCAAATAAACAAGATTCATTAGGTATTCAATCATTGCGTAAGGCTTTATCATTGGATACCAGCCAGGTGGATGTATATGAAGAGATCGGAAAGTCTCTATTTGGAATGAAGAAATATCTTGAATCAGCCGAGGCTTACAAAACTTATATTGACAAAGGCAGTAAAGTGAAGCTTGTTGACCATCTTTATGAGGGTTTAGGCTATTATTATGCATTCTCTATTCCGTACGCAAGTAGTAATAAAGCAATCAGCAGTAAAGCGGATACTTCATTGCTTACTAAAGCCGACTCAGCTTTTAGCTATGTTACTCAAAAAGCACCAACAAGTCCTGATGCTTATTTGTATCGTGCCAGGTCAAATGATTATAAAGAAGCAGATCGTAACAACATAAAGGGTTTGGCTAAACCATATTATGAAAAATTTCTTGAAGTTATCATTGCCAAAGGCCCCATTACTGATGACAAGGCAAAAGCTCAGGTGGCTGAAGCGTACGATTATTTAGGCGCTTATTATGAGTTTAAGGCCAAAGATGAAGCAAAAGCTGCGGAAAATTTTGGAAAAGCCAGGGATACTGACCCAACCAATAAGCAGGCACTCGATTATTTTAAACGTAAGGGCGGCGCTAAAAGCAAATAGTACATTAGAAATAATTAAATTTTTACCAAAAGGCCAGATATTATCTGGCCTTTTTTTGTGGCTTGCCCTAAAAGGAAGTGATAGGTGAATTTAATGATAACCCAGGCACCATGATCCGCCTCCGACCGCCGTACATACACATCCCGATTGGCAAGGCGGATAAAACGAGTTGCCGCACGCATTGGCTACATTGCAGATTGATCCTCCGCTGCCTGCCATTATTTTTTTCATTTCGGCGCGGCTGAGCACATTTCTGATACCCTTAAGACTAAGCTTTTCTGATCTCATAATTTTGGTTTTAAGGTTAATTCAAAATAAATCTATAAGTTAATTATTAGATGGTAAATAGTGAAATCACCCAAAATTACCCCGTGTTTTAACGGTATTTTTAAAGAATAACTACTGCATTTGGGTTGCACTTTACCAGCAATTTAATTAAAAGCATTATCTATTGAATTAATTACGCTTTTGTATATTTGCGCCATGGAATTACAAAGTTTGCCGGTAAGTTTTCTGCCTATCATATTTCAGATGATAGTGGCAGTGGGGTTTGTGGTTACTACCATGTTTGTAACGCACAAAATTGGCCCTAAACGTGTCACCAGCGATAAACTAACCCCTTTTGAGTCGGGCATAGAAGTGATTGGTAATGCCCGTACACCTATGTCCATTAAATATTTCCTGGTGGCCATATTGTTTGTATTGTTTGATGTGGAAGTAATATTTATGTACCCATGGGCAGTTAACTTTAGGGAATTGGGTAAGGAAGGCATGGTAGAAATGTTCATTTTTATGGGCACCCTTTTACTCGGGTTTATTTATGTCATAAAAAAAGGCGCGTTGGATTGGGATTAAGTTTAGATTGATTCTAAATATATTCACGCTATTAGCATAGTGTATTTTTTACAACGTTATTATTGTAAATTTGTACCTGTTATCAGGCGATGCCTGTAATAGGTTTATTCTATTTATGTAGATCATGAGTGATATTCAAATTGTTGAAGCTCCTCCAGGTGTAGAAGGCGCAGGATTTTTTGCCACATCGCTTGATAAAGCAGTCGGTTTAGCACGTTCATATTCTTTATGGCCACTTCCTTTCGCCACATCATGCTGCGGTATTGAGTTTATGGCTACCATGGCTTCTACTTATGATTTGTCGAGATTTGGTGCCGAGCGTTTAAGCTTTTCACCCCGTCAGGCGGATCTGCTGATGGTGATGGGAACAATTTCTAAAAAGATGGGGCCTGTATTAAGGCAGGTATATATTCAAATGGCCGAACCGCGTTGGGTATTGGCTATGGGAGCTTGTGCATCCAGCGGTGGCATATTTGATACTTACTCTGTATTGCAGGGTATTGATGAAATAATTCCCGTTGATGTTTATATACCCGGTTGCCCTCCGCGGCCCGAAGCCGTTATCGATGGGTTTATGGATATTCAAAAACTGGTGCAAACGGAATCATTACGAAGAAGGGACACCCCCGAATATCAGAAATTATTAGCTTCATACGGGATACAATAATGACTAAGATAACCAATGAAGAGCTGCTTAACAGTATCAAAACCAAGTTTGATAACGAAGTAACATCCGTTACCGAGCCTTTTGGATTACTGACTATTGAAACCGGCCGCGAAACGATTATCGATCTTTTAACTTTTTTAAAGACAGACGCTAAGCTGCAGTTTATATTTTTAACAGATATTACAGCTATACATTACCCTGAGACCGAAAAGCCTATAGGCATTATTTACCATCTGCATAGCCTGGTAAATAATGTGCGTATCCGGATAAAGGTATTTGTAACTGATGGCGATGTACACATACCAACGGCTACCGTACTTTGGAACGGTGCTAACTGGATGGAACGCGAAACGTACGACTTTTTTGGAGTTGTGTTTGACGGCCACCCTGATTTACGCAGAATATTAAATGTTGATGACATGACGGTTTTCCCGATGCGGAAAGAATATCCGCTGGAAGACCCAAATCGTGTTGATAAAAGAGATTACTTTTTCGGAAGATAAAATGAGGAATCATCCTGTATTTACTGATAACGACCCACAAACCGAGCTTTCAACCCTTAACCTGGGGCCTACGCACCCTGCTACGCATGGTGTATTCCAAAATGTGTTACAGCTGGATGGCGAGCGTATTGTTAGCGGGGTATCAACCATAGGTTATATTCATCGTGCTTTCGAAAAGATATCAGAGCACAGACCTTTCTACCAGATCACTACGCTTACTGATCGTATGAACTATTGTTCGTCGCCCATTAATAACATGGGCTGGCATATGACGGTTGAAAAACTTTTAGGTATCCAAACGCCAAAACGTGTAGACTACCTGCGTGTTATTATCATGGAGCTTGCCCGTATATCCGACCATATTATTTGCAACGGAGTATTGGGCGTTGATACCGGTGCTTTCACTGGTTTCCTCTACATGATGAAATATCGGGAGGATATCTATGAGATATATGAGGAGATATGTGGATCACGTCTTACTACCAATATAGGCCGCATAGGTGGTTTCGAGCGTAATTTTAATCATATCGCTTTTGATAAAACCCGTAAGTTTTTAACGGAATTTCCAAAAGCGCTAAAAGAATTCGAAAACCTTTTTTCCCGTAACCGCATTTTTGTCGACCGTACTAAAGGTGTAGCGGCTGTTGATGCCGAAACAGCTTTAAGTTATAGTTGGACTGGCCCTTTATTACGCGCTGCCGGTGTTGATTACGATGTAAGGGTGATGGAGCCATATAGCTCCTATCAGGATTTTGACTTTGAAGTTCCTGTGGGTACCAATGGTGATGTTTACGACCGCTTTTTGGTACGCAATGAAGAAATGTGGCAAAGTATGCGCCTGATAGAACAGGCGTTGGCTAAAATAGCAAAGGAACCATCAGATATTTTTCATGCTGATGTGCCCGATTTTTATTTGCCTCCTAAAGAAGAGGTTTACAATAATATGGAAGCCCTCATCTATCACTTTAAAATAGTAATGGGCGAAATACCAACGCCTAATTCCGAAGTTTATCATGCTGTTGAAGGCGCTAATGGCGAATTAGGTTTTTACCTGGTAAATGATGGCGGACGTACGCCATACCGTTTGCATTTCCGCAGGCCAAGTTTTATCAATTACCAGATGTACGCGCCAATGAGTCGGGGGATGTTGCTATCGGATGCGATAATTAATATGAGCAGTTTAAATGTTATAGCCGGAGAATTAGATGCTTAAAGTAGAAGATACAAGCGTTCCGGTTGAGTTTTCACCGGCATTGCTAAAACAGTTTGACGATATTGTAAGCCGCTATCCCAAGGGGAAGCAAAAATCGGCATTGCTGCCTATACTGCATTTGGTACAGGCTGAGTTTGGCTGGGTGAGCGCCCCTGCAATGGATAAGGTGGCTGCACATTTGGGTCTTGAACCGATTGAAGTATACGAGGTTGCTACTTTTTACAGCATGTACTTTATGCGCCCGCAGGGCAAATATGTACTGGAAGTATGCCGCACCGGCCCCTGCGGTTTGGTAGGTGCAGAAAAAATAATGGATCATATTGAACAAAAACTGGGCGTAAAGGAAGGGGAAATAACTCCTGACGGATTATTTAGCTGGCGCGGTGTTGAATGTTTAGCAGCGTGTGGCTACGGCCCCGTTCTGCAGATAGGCCCTGAGTACACTTTTTATGAGAATTTAACCAATGAATCAGTAGATACGCTGATCGATGGATTAAAGGCAAAAACTAATAACTAATGGTTACTAAGTCCAGGTTGATATATGGGGATGTTGTTGCATTAATTGCGGTAATAGCAATATATTTCGCTACTGAGCATCTTACCAAAAATGTACTGGCAATGAGTTTAGTATTGTTACTTTTAATTGGCCGTAGTATTTACTGGCATTTTAGCTGGTATAAACAGACTGGTAAAATTTATTAATACCAATGCGATGCAATTAATATGAGGAGGACAGACTTAATATTAGCAGATGCATTGCTTGGACTTGTTTCAGTTATGATATATGAAACGGATGGATTTAAAACCTATCCGATAGTGCTGAAACCCCTTATTCTCATAGCTTTTGCAAGCTGTGTAATAAGACATATTAATTATTACAATATGACTAAAAAGATTTATTAATAGCAATGGGACGCAAATTACTTTTAGAACATATAAACGTACCGGGCATCAATACACTTGATGTTTATCGCTCAAAAGGGGGATACGCTGCTGTTGAAAAGGCTTTAAAGACCCTTAGCCCCGATACTATAGTGGAAGAGGTTAAAAAATCGGGATTGCGTGGTCGTGGTGGTGCAGGTTTTCCTACCGGTATGAAGTGGAGCTTTCTGGCTAAGCCCGAAGGCGTAGCACGTTACCTGGTTTGTAATGCCGACGAATCTGAACCCGGAACTTTTAAGGATCGTTATTTAATGACCTATATCCCTCACCTGTTAATTGAGGGGATGATCGTTTCGAGCTTTGCTTTGGGTGCCAACACATCTTATATCTATGTGCGCGGAGAAATGATGCCGCAGATACGCATCCTTGAAAAAGCCATCGCCGAAGCAAAAAATGCTGGCTTTTTAGGTAAAAATATCTTGGGAACGGGTTATGATCTTGAACTATATGTTCAGCCCGGTGGCGGAGCTTATATATGCGGTGAAGAAACTGCTTTGTTGGAGTCATTGGAAGGTAAACGTGGTAACCCGCGCATCAAACCTCCTTTTCCGGCTATTGCGGGTCTGTATGGCTGTCCTACGGTGGTAAACAACGTAGAGTCGATTGCCGCTGTTGTGCCTATTATCAATGATGGTGGCGAAGAATATGCCAAAATTGGTGTTGGCCGCAGTACAGGTACCAAACTGATCTCGGCAGGTGGCAATGTGAAAAAACCCGGTGTTTACGAAATTGATCTTGGTTTGCCAGTTGAAGAGTTTTTATATTCGGATGAATATTGTGGGGGTATAGCCAATGGCAAACGTTTAAAGGCGGTGGTTGCCGGTGGTTCATCAGTTCCAATTCTTCCTGCTAATTTGTTCCTTAAAACTATAAATAACGAACCACGCCTAATGAGCTATGAATCATTGGCAGATGGTGGTTTTGTTAGCGGTACAATGATGGGCTCTGGCGGTTTTATCGCTTTTGACGAAGACCAGTGCATAGTACGTAATACCTGGAATTTTACCCGTTTTTATCATCACGAAAGCTGCGGACAATGTTCGCCATGCCGTGAAGGTACTGGCTGGATGGAAAAAGTGCTGCACCGCTTAGAACATGGCCACGGTAAAATGAGTGACATGGATCTGTTGGTTGATGTATCGAAAAAGATAGAAGGAAATACCATTTGCCCGCTGGGTGATGCGGCAGCATGGCCGGTGGCCAGTGCGATACGTCACTTCAGGGATGAATTTGAATGGCATGTAACCAACGGCGCCGAAGCGATAACAAGAAATTATGGAATAGCACATTATGCTGATCCATTGCCGAAGTTAGAAACGGCTTAGTTATAAAGTATATCATTGCGAGGAACGAAGCAATCGCGAATTAGACAGTGCCGATTTGCATAGTGTGCGATTGCCACGCTATCGCTCGCAATGGCAAAAGGAAAAGAAATACATTTTGACTTATAAAAATGTCAGATAAAATAAAAGTAACTATAGATGGCATTGCCATTGAAGTAGAACCCGGAACAAGCATCCTAAATGCCGCAAGGCAGATTGGTGGTGATATTGTTCCGCCTGCTATGTGCTATTATTCCAAGTTGAAGGATAGCGGCGGTAAGTGCCGTACCTGTTTGGTAAAGGTAAGCAAGGGTTCAGAAAAAGACCCTCGTCCTATGCCTAAGCTGGTAGCATCATGCCGAACTGGGGTAATGGATGGCATGGAGGTACAAAATATCACCTCGCCTGAAGTAGTTGAAGCGCGTAGAGGTATAGTTGAAATGTTATTGATCAATCATCCGCTTGATTGCCCTATTTGCGACCAGGCCGGAGAGTGCGATCTGCAAAACCTGGCCTTTGAGCATGGTGCTGCTAAAACACGTTACGAATTTGATCGTCGCAAGTTTGAGAGGATCGATATCGGTGATAAGATACAATTGCACATGACGCGTTGTATCCTGTGCTATCGTTGCGTTTTTGTAGCCGATCAGATCACCGACCATCGTATACATGGTATTTTAAATAGGGGAGATCATTCAGAAATATCCACT
>JAQBOK010000223.1 GCA_028288085.1 Mucilaginibacter sp. | reverse complement strand
TAGAGATTGCCATGCCATACCCGCAATTGCAAGGTAGTTAACTGGTGTACTGTTCTGTATCGTTTTGTGAGTGATACAGTGTGATACAGTTTTAAAAAACGGGCGCAGAGGCCTTTGCCCACCATGCTTCGAGAGCCTCAGCATGACACCCAACACTCAACGCATTGCACCAACCCACACGCCCCGCTATTACAATCAACAAAACAATCGCGAACTGTACATTGTCTGCTATAGTCCGCGATTGCCACATTGCATCCCATAATGAAAAATGCTTAAAACCTGGCCGCAAATTCCTTTGTGAAATCTTCCAGTTTAGTTTTGCCGGTTGGTTTCGTTACTTTGGCATCATAATCATTCCACAAAATACCACTGCGTATGGCGGTACCCATTTCCACAAACTTGCTCGATACCTCTTGCGGTAAGCCTGCCTGCAGCATTCCGTTTAAGTTTTGTTCATCTGTAAATTCAACCCATTTTAAATCAGGTTTGCCAATGGCCTTACCTAAAATGGTTGCTATTTCGCCGGTGCTGCGCTCATCACTGGTAATGTAACGTACGCTTTTGCCGGCAAATCCCTGCTCTATTTCCTCAGCTATCGCGGCAGCAATATCGGCAGGATGCACCATAATAAGGCGTGCGTCGCTGTCGTAATTTGATCCTATAAAGCCCAGGTGTTTTATCATATCGATATTAGCGTAAAAATTCACAAAGAAAAACCCTGCGCGAATATGTTTTATAGCCACATTTGGTAACGCGTTTAGTATAATTTCGGCATCGTGGTTGCCAGCAATTTGTCCCGTACCGCCATCTATATCAGCGCCTATGCTGCTTAAATTTACTACACGGGTTATGCCGGCTTTTTGAATAGCTTCTGCATAACTTTTAGCGGCATCTGCAACATATTGGCGATAATTGGCGGCCCCAAAATTAGGAGGAACCATGGTGTATACTACATCGGCCTCTGTAAACGCCTTTGTCAGGAAATCTGCGTCGGCAATGTTGCCAATGGCTGCTTTGGCACCTAATGCTTCAATTTCTGCTGTTCTGTTAGCATTGCTGCTAATAATAGTTACCTGGTGCCCGACATTAATTAATTGTTTGGCCAATGGTTTACTGATATTACCTAATGACCCTGTTACTGTGATTTTCATATTTTTTTTATTTTGATCTTGTTGACTACAAAGGTATATTTGTACATACTTTAATACAAGTACTTACCCTAAAGTATGTATCAATGACACAGATCAAAGAAAACTCAACACTACAGCAAAATAAACAGATAGCCAATAACGAATGCCCGGTAACTTATGTAATGGCGAAAATAGGCGGCCATTGGAAACCTATTATTTTGTTTCACCTCCTATCGGGTAGTAAACGGTATAATGAACTAAGAAGAGCCATACCCGCTATTACAGAGAAGATGCTGATACAGCATTTGAAACAGTTGGAAGCCGATAATTTGATAAGTCGCGAAGCCAGGCCTGTAGTGCCCCCTTATGTTACTTACAGCCTTACCCCATCGGGAGAAAGGTTGCGGCCTGTTTTATTTGCTATGGCAACATGGGGCGTTGAAGAAAGAAAGATCAATGATGCTATACCCTATAAGAGTTTGCAGGATTTTCCGGGGGAATAATTAATTGATGCGGATGTGCAATTCCGGATTTATTTAATAGTTTAGAATGATGAAAAACTACCGTCTCGTTTTTATTAGCCTTTGCTTGCTGTTATACTCCTGCGCACAGCCTATTATTTATACCGGCCAAAAGCTTCCGCCTACCAAATCTGTTGATGTTTTTTATACGGGCGAAACCATTACAAGGCATTATAAAGTGATAGGCCACATGATTAGTCACCACTATGCAGATGATATTGTAAAAAAGGAACTGATGAGATATGCCAAAAGCATTGGTGCCGATGCCGTTATCATTATAGGTGTTGATACCTCGGTAACCGGCAAACCCAACCGTGTAGCTGCCGATGCGCTGAAGTATGAATAATTTAATTGCATAATTCATACCCTCACGTTGCTAATTGCTGCTACCCTTGCAATTGTAATATAATCATTACTTATTATTCACTAAACCCGTGCCTGGTAATACAGTCATAAAAATAAAAAAACTGTAAAACCATGAAAAATTATCACATCATTACCGCGAGTCTTTGCCTTTTATTATTAAGCTCCTGCATGGCTTTAACCCCTACTTATTTTGGCGATAAGTTCCCTGTTACCACGTCGGTTGATATTTTTTATTCCGCACACGATGTTAAACAGGGTTACAAGGTTATCGGGCATTTAACCATCGCCAATGTTGGCCAGGATGCAGTGAAATCAAAATTTGTAGCCTTTGCAAAAACTATAGGCGCAGATGCTATTGTAATAACAGGCAACACCATAGATACCGGCGGCAAAACAGGATCGGACGTAGTAAATGCCGATGCACTGCGGTACGATAAATAGTTTCCGGGATTGAGGATTCGAAGTATTAGAAAGATTGAGTTTAAAATCCCTCCCTGGGGAGGGGTGCGGCTGGATGTGATGTGGCAGGGAGGGGTTTAGTGAACTATTTCACCAATGGGTAAGGAGATTAAGTGTTTCTGTTCTGTATCACTCACAAAACGATACAGAACAGAAACACGCAGTTAACGGCCTTGTCATTGCTGCGAGCGCAGTGTGGCAATCGCGAACTATACAGAGCGTCTGTGCATAGTTCGCGATTGCTTCGTGCCTCGCAATGACAGGTTGGTGGGTGGGTGTCATACGTCGGGTGTCATGCTGAGGCACTCGAAGCATGTGGGCAATGGCCTCTGCGCACCGCTCTTAGAGAGCCTCAGAATGACACCCACCTTTAAGCTTGCGAATACTGTATCACGTTGTATCAAACTGTATCACTCACAAAACGATACAGAACAGAACAACCTCGCTCCCCACTCACCATTCCCCGCACCCCACTCACCCCTCACTTCTTCACCACCCTCTTCAACACCAATAAATTTAAGGCGTTTTTACTGTACCCGCTGATGTTGCTTTGGTATAGGTTTACCAGTTTATCGTAGTAGAGGATCACCACCGGCGATTGCTGCATTACCAGGTTATCCATTTGCTGGTATAGGGCGTAGCGTTTGGCATCATTGGGTTCATGGTATGATTGTTCAAACAGGGCGTCGAAGTGTTTATTGTTAAACCCGGTATAATTGGGTCCCCAGGGTATTTTGTTTTTGGAGTAAAAAACCGACAGGTAATTCTCCCCGTCAGGGTAATCCGCTATCCACGATCCGTAAAAGAAGTTTACCCCGTTTTTAGATACCAGTTCGCGCAAGCTGGCGCCCAGCGTAATTTCAACCCTTGTTTTAATGCCTATCTGTTCTAACTGGCCCTGCACATATTCTATCAGGTCGCGGTAGCCAATCAGCGTAGTTAGCTCAATCTCTGGCAAGCCTTTGCCATTCGGAAACCCGGCTTCGGCCAGTAGCTGTCTTGCTTTTTCGGGGTTGTAGGAGTAGCCTTTTACCTTTTGGGCGTCAAAACCGGGCATGCCTGCCGGTATAAAGCCTGCATCGCCGGGGGTAGCCAGGCTATTGCGCAGGTATTTGATCATCTTTTGCTTGTCTATAGCGTAATTTATAGCCTGCCTTATCTTGAGTATCTTCAGTGGCGAATGTTTTACAATGGGCAAAGTGCTATCAACCAGTATGCCCAGGTACATGGTGTTAAGAGAAGGTGCCGAGTTTAAAATGAATTTGCCCTTATATTTTTGCGTTACCTTGCCTGCTTTGGTTAAAATATCATCGCGGTAGCTCCCATCAATATCATTCAAAAAATCAAGATTGCCGGTCACAAATTCCATAAATGCGGTTTGCTTATCGCCAATAAAAGTAGCCCTTATGGCATCTAAATGGGGCAAACTGCTGCCGTTCTTATCTTTCTCCCAGTATTTTTCGTTCTTTAAAAACACCATTACCTGGCCTTCTTTCCAGTACTTAAATTTAAACGGACCTGTGCCAACGGGATGGTTACGAAAATCTTTTCCATAATAATCAACCACCTCGTGCGGTACAACAGAGGCATATTGCGCGGTAAGCAGGCTAAATAGGGGCGGAAAAGGCTGTCGCAATTTGATCAGAAATGTAGAATCATTTATAGCGATAAAAGATCGTTTGCTTTCTACCTTATCGCTAAATATCCACGACCCTGATGAGGCCACTTTAGGGTCTATCAATCGGCTAAAGCTATACACAAAATCGGCCGCTACGGCCTTGCGCCCTATGCCACCCTTAAAAAGCGGATCGTCATGAAAATAAACATCGTTACGCAAATGGAAGGTGTATTGCAGCCCATCGGCAGATACATCCCAGGTTTTGGCAATGCAGGGCTCTATTTTCATGCTGTCGTTTATCTGCACTAACCCGTTATACAACTGGTTATCCATCCAAATGGTGTTTTGGTTGCGACAAAAAGCAGGGTCGAGCGAGGTAAGGCCCTCATCTAAATTGATGTTAAAAACTGTTTTACCCTGCGAAGAACCATCCGGACGACAGGAAGATAAAATGAGCAGGGCAGCCCACAAAAAGCAGATCAGTTTATTCATCAAGGCGAATATATCAATTATTGAATGACTGATTTATTGAATTACTCAATTTTAAGCTTTATGGTTTCTGCTTTTTTAAACTTTAACTTTGGTGTGATCGTTTAAGCCAACAAGTACCCGATGATAAAACATACTACCCAACTAATAGCCATTATACTGATAGCCGTTTTTATGAGCGGAATGTTTGGTTGCAGGCGC
>JAQBOK010000169.1 GCA_028288085.1 Mucilaginibacter sp. | reverse complement strand
TGAAAAACAACAGGCAAATGATCTAAATGAAGTAATTCATTTTCATTCAATCCATAGCCAAAAACATGCAGTTTGGTTATTTTCGAACTATCATTTTGCAGTTCATTTAAGCTAATAAACTTTACTTTTGGGTAGGCCTTTGTAATTAATTTGTCGGCTGTAAATAATGGGCTGTTTTTATAACTATTCAAGCTATCGGGCTCAAATCCCGTGGTAAGTAAAATAGCACTATGATCATTCTGACTTGTAATATCCTTTGAGTAATTTATGGGCAACGCGATACAGGCAAGCGCGGTTATAGCCAACAATGAAGCCAAAATACGTAAAAACAGGTACGATCTTTTGGCCCGTTGATATTCCTTCCAAACTGTAAAAACAGCAAGCAGGCAACAAATGATCAAAACGAGCACGGTCCAGTTCATTTGTGGTTAAGATTTTTAAAGTACCCACTTGAAAGACCCATATCCGCAGAATTTTGCACCGCACTCGGAAGTGGCGTACCAACGGGCAATATCCTCTGTATGGCTTTTTCAACCAGGGCAACATCCCCATATTTTATTTTTCCTGCGGATAAAATGCGACGCAATGCACTTACTGCAGACAGATATATTTCTGGTTGAGCAGAGGCTTTTTCGCTTAGTTGCTGGTTAGCCAATTGTAAGCTATGCAAATCAGCACCACTTACCACATCGCCAGTTTTTAACTGCTCCAGGATGCCAACAACATTTTTAAGCGCTTCATAAGGACTATTATCCGTTTTTATATCCTGGTGGTTTACCGGTTGCATAATTTTAGTAAGATCGCCTGTCATGCGTTTTTCCATTTTTAAGGGAGATGGGTTATAGGCAGTTTTCGCAACATACATACGCGATTTTTGCTGCAGATCCTTCAGCAATCGCAATGCTTTATATTCAAAAGGCAAGGCCGCATCCGGTTTGTATAATCGAAGCTGCAATTCAGCTTTCCACATTTCTGTTAACGTAGCCTTTAACTGGGCCTTAATTGCCGGATCAAAGAACTGGGCATCCTCGGCGTTATCATGTTTATCGGTGTATTTATCCAATATAACCGCCGCATTTCCATAGTTCTTTATATCGCCAACGGGGTCGTTTTTGTCGTCCTTGGGATCAATATCCGATTCAGATTCTTCGCCCAAAAACTTGCCATATCGCAGCCTTAATAACTTTTGGTCAGTGCCTAAATCATTGCTTCTATTATTAAAAGCTTCCTTGCTAATGCTGTCGCGTTCCCGCAGTAATGTTTGCGAATCCAAAATGATCTGTCGCTCGCTACGGAAATATTCGGGTTTAACATTCACGCCAGACAGGAGGCCGTCCATGCTTAATAACTGCGCTGTATCCTGTATTGCTACAATATATACATCTGTGCGGCTTTGTTGGTTGTGCGTATCCTGCGCTTGGATATAAAAATACAATTCATCGCCGGGCTCCATGTTAAGGGATGGCAGGTTAATTAATTTTTGCAAATCATAATGCCGGTCGTGCCCATCGAAAGTCGTTGTAAAATCGATCTTTTGCTCTTTAAACTTTACCGCCTCGCCACTGCCTTTGGCCACTGTAGCATAAATAAAGGCGTTGCTTATACCATAATCATCATCCACCGCAGCGCTAATGGATACTTTTGGTGCTTCGCCCGCATCGATATAAGTATATTGAGATGGGGTTTTAATATGAATAACAGGTGGATTATCCTTAATTACCTGCACGGGGTAAAGATCGGACAATTTGCCATCGATAATCACCTGGTAAAAGCCGGGTTTATCTATCTTTTTCTGTCCGTAATAAGTAGCATCACCATTTTTATTTTCCAGATTGATTTTTTCATGGTTGCTGAACAGCAATAAAACTTCTTTTGCGGGTACATTTAGTTTTAATTTCCAGGTCACAATACTGCCTTCTTCAACTTCGAGTGTAAATTTATCCTGTTCCCTTCGTGGCTTGTTTGTGTAATTTGGCGGAGCAATGGTAATACTAACTGATTCTACCTGGGGCAGTGTTTTTTCGGGTACAGTATTTTTAGAGGGTAGGGTAGTGGGTTCAAATAATTTAAAACCGATAGTACGCCAGTAATCATGCATTTGGGTGATCTCCATGCCAAACATCGTGACAATCAGCAAGATTAGGATGTTTAATTTCAGGCGTTGCGCAAACTCCTTTTGCACATTCGGAACTGTCTCCAATACTGTTTCCACTTTGGTTAATTGTAGTTTTTCAAGTACGTTCAGTTCGTCAGGCTGTTTTAGCGCCAATTCGCTACTTTCTTCCAGGTCGGGATATTTGAGGTTTAAGAATGAAGTTATGGTTTTAATATTAACCCGCCATGAGCGTCTGATACCTGTTATTAACGCCAAAAGGATAACAAAAAACAATACCGACCACCACCATGACAAAGAATAAATAGCATACATTAAGCAACCGGCCAAACCAGCCGATGCGGCAGCAAAAAGTGTATCGGCTATTAGTTGATAGATGACGTATAGCCGCCACAATAAGTATATTTTATGTGTGCCCTGCTCAGCCATTCTGCAAAATTTGTTTGCCTGCCATCAGGGAGGGCTTTTTAGTAGCCAACCATCTCTCGGCAATAAACACCAATACCAATAATAACCAACAAAAATGGGTAAGGTTGGTGCGCTCAATCATTTTACTTTTTGAGGTGCGGCCTTTTTTATTTAAAACAGGTAGTAATTGTTTAGCATCAATTATACGGTGTTCGTGTTTTTCATTAAGATTGGGTGATGTATTGAATATCAGCCTTAATAACATCTTCGGGAAATTATCATTCCAAACCAGGTCATTCCATGATGGATCAAAACGACCGTAAAAATGGTAAGTATTAGTTTGCTGCTGCCTTTTGTAAATTAACACCGGGTTGCCAAAACCGTCGTGCCATACAGTTTTTCCACTGTTGTAATTTGCAGTGATAGACTTGTATAAAAATATATTGTGCGGAGATAGTGATTCGTTATCATCATTTATCCACGAGCTGATATCCTTCGGTTTCCCCGTTTCATAAGCAAACAGGTTATCACAGTTTTGTGCCATTTGCTTGCCGGCAGATTTTTCAGACAACCAGAATATCCAGTTTTGACGTACCGGGATTTGATTGGCATCAGCATATAGCCTGATAACTGCCTTGTGCTTTGTGAATTGAATTATAGATTCCAAAGCAGCTTTTACATATCCGGCGCCTGTGTTATTCTTTTCCGCATAAATAGCAAAATGCCAGGCCGAAGTATCGGCGGTAACAGATTCATTTGAATTTTTTATGCTGACGGCAAGCCGGCCATTATCCGTATTTATAATAAAAGGCGTATTGCTGTGATTGCCTGATTGAATAGTGTAGTTGGTGTAATAAGTGCCTCCCGGTTTACTGATACCCTGAACCACTTGAATATCATTATTATTGGTCAGCCATGCCTTTTCTATCCATGTACTGGTGGAATC
>JAQBOK010000150.1 GCA_028288085.1 Mucilaginibacter sp. | reverse complement strand
TAAAATATATTTATAGCTTGTTTTTCTATTGGGGCTGATTGGGGATCGTTTTCCGCATCCTTTTTTTTGTTTGATCGGGGTTCAAGGTAGAATTTAGGCTTTGCCATAAGTGTATGTAAATTGTTTTACAACAATCAAATATACATACACTTTATTGTTAATCGCAATTAATAATAGCTTATTATAATTAACTATTATATTTAAAAACAGGTCATAAATGAGTTTTATTCAACTTTTTATTAATAATACATTATTGAGGTTAATTAAATAAATATACTTACTGTACACCGGCTCTGGGTACTCCGGTAAAGCCTCGATATGAAAATATCGGGGCTTGTTATTGACGTAAGAGTTCGAATCCCTTCTTCCACACTTTATTTCAGTTATTTGATAATCTTAGGTTATCTTTGAAAATATGCGGTATTGTATATAAATATTTTGTTGTCATGAAGGCTACTTACCAAACCAATAACTGTAGCCAATAACAACTGTGGCCGCTCCTGTGTTGTTTTTTCCATCTTGCGCAACTTTCTGAATATTTAAAAAGCTATAATTCCCGCCACCCTCTATAAATACACTACTTAATTCAAAATTATAGCTAAGCCCCACATTCGCTTCAATACCGAAATTTGTTGTATGTAATTGATCCTTTATATCTGTTGTTTTATTAAAAGATTGCTGACCGCCCGGAAATGGCTGTTGCCCGGCGGGATCTGTATAAAACTGACTCTCGCCGCTGGTTATCTGGTGGGCAGAAAGCAGGAAGCCCACAAAAGGGCCGGCATCGGCATAGAAACGATAGGGTGATTTTTTAAAATTCCAGCCAAATTTGGCCAATACAGGAATCATCAGGTAATTTAATTTTGCTTCGCTTTTGTAGTTTGCATACAAGTACTGCGGGGCCTGGCCAGCAGGAAACATTTGCGTGATCTCATCAGGAGTTGTAAAAGCCTGCAGACCGTTCTTTTTTCCACCTTGTGAAGAATATTCTACCATAGGCTGTAATGAAAAAAGATTAGAAAATTTGAATTCTGCAAATACGCCGGCATCTGGCCCAAATCTTGAACTATAACCTGTATTCAAGGGGTTCTGATTTCCGCTGCCTGCGGTTAAATTAGGAATGCTGATACCACCTCTTACACCCAGAGCAAAATCTTGTGCCCTGGCAGTAAAACAAAAAAGTAACAGACCAAATACTGGGAGGTAAAAAGTTGACTTTTTCATAATGATTTGATTAAATGATTACATGTAGGCACAAAATTTATACCAAATCTTAATTATGAAAAGTAATTGAAACAAGCTTTCAGGTGTTAAAAGTATCTGCTTATCAGCACCGTGTAGGTCTGATATTTTTGCATCAGGTTATTACTTTTTATTTGAGCAGTAATATCACGCTATCGTAAAGGTTAGTACCATGCACTAAATTCAGTTAGCAATTATAAATACCTTCGCATCTTAAAAAAAACACAAGAAAATGTATAAACTTAAGATCATATCATCAACCGTTCGGCCCGGCCGCAATGGGCCTATAATAGCTCGCTGGATAACAGAAACAGCACAACAACATGGCGGTTTTGAAGTGGAATTACTTGATTTGGGGGAAATTAACCTACCACTGATGAACGAGGCCATTCACCCTATAATGAAACAGTATGAACATGATCATACCAAAGGATGGAGCGCAAAAATTGAAGAGGCTGATGCTTTTATTTTCGTCACTGCGGAATATGATTATAGTTATCCTGCGTCCCTTAAAAATGCTATAGAATACCTTGTTCATGAATGGGCCTACAAACCTGCAGGTATGGTAAGCTATTCTATTGGGCCATTTGCCGGTGTAAGAGCTGTAATGAGCCTGAAAACCGATCTGCTTTCGTTAAAATCTATTACCCTGGCTGAAGCCGTAAATATTCCGTCGTTAAACCAGTTTATTAATGATGAAGGGGTTTTTACGCCAAATGAGCAGTTAGAAACTGCCGCAAAAACAATGCTTACCCAACTTGTACGTTGGACAAAAGGATTAAAAGTTATAAAGGAGGATAAATAGTTCCTATTATCGAAAACAAGAAAGGCTACCGCTTGGCCGGGAGACTTTCTTGTTTTCAAAATGGCACAGAACACGATATGTATTTGGCTATCAGCGTTCCCTTTTAAGGTTAAAAGCAATTAAATATTGCAATTTACTGGCAGCAATCTTTTTCTTATCCAGTGTCATTTCTATATCAGACCTTGCCTGAGCTAATTTTTCCATTACAAGTCCAAACATTTCTGATAACATTTCTGGTAAAGCTTTTGCGGAAATAGTTGGGAAATATTTTTTTTCGATAGCTATCTTTTCTTCATCAGTTGCTAAACTTACTTCCCATACTTCATCAGCCTTAAAACCAAATTCCCTGGCACAATTATTTAAATCATACAGATATATTTTAGCTTGAAACTCACCTAATTGATTTTTCATATTATTTGTGTTTTTTATTAATGGCCATTACTTCAGTTTTAGCTAAAGTACCTTTACCAGCCTGGTAATCTGATGGCGCTTTATTACCAGCAGGGTCAGGTAATTTTTTTTTGTCTTTACTCATAGCTTCTTTATTTAAATGTTCATTTTTTTAATGTTGAATAATAGGGCTTAAAATGCTTTCCGCAGTTTAATTATCCTCATCCAGTGCATTAATTTCATAACCGGATAAACCGGGTCAAACTCAAACCATCTTTGTCCAAAATTGGCACTATTTGGATGCCTGTGGTGGTTGTTCTGGAATAGTTCACCTAGCAGAAAGAAATCAAAAGGTGTAGTGTTTTTTGATTTATCTTTATTATCAAAATTGGTATAACCATATTTGTGTCCGCACCAGTTCACAATTGCGCCCTGTATCGGCCCCATTAAAAAATGTATCGGCAATAACAGGAATATCCACCAATGGGCAGCAAAAAAGATATAAAAACAAGTATAAGCAGCACCGAAAATAAGCCTTGAAAGTAACGAGGAGCCCATCCGGTCTATTAGTGGCCATTCTGGATAATTGCCCTTGAACCTTGTTTCCAGGTCTTTTGTTCTTTGCAGGTGGTCTTTAAATGTTTTAAACGTGGCATCCACCATATGATATATATCTTTGAAAAAATGCGGTGAATGTGGATCTTTCTCCGTATCGCTATAGGCGTGATGCTCCCGGTGCATGGTGGCATAGGCACGGGGGTTTAAAAACGACGCGCCTTCAAAAAAGTAGGTCATTAAATAAAATACGCGTTCCCATGCTTTGCTTGTGGTAAACATCCGGTGGGCGGCGTAACGGTGCTGAAAAAAAGTTTGAAAAAACAATGACAGGAACCAATGGGCGATAAAAAAAATAAGGATGATCATAAAAATAAATTAATAAGTAACATAATAACAGGCATGGTGATCTTCTTTTGAGAGGAGTGCATGGATGTTGGTAGATGCGTTATAGGGAAAGTTTTATTCCTATCTGCTATTTATTGCCTCGCTCCTACCGGGTTGGGTTTATAATAAAGCGACTTTGCTTTAATTGGATCTTGGGGGGCTATATTATATAAACACTTTATTAACGAATTTGTTACGTCAACTATATAAAATAATTATTCAAAACATGAGGATATACCAGCAAAGCCTACAGTTAAATCAGAGAAAACGAGGCTTTCACATCATCACGACCGAAGTTGTACACGCTCTGCTTGAAATGAACGGAATAAAAACAGGAATGTGCCAGGTGTTTATACAACATACATCAGCATCATTGTGTATTAATGAAGATGCCGCACCAGCTGTAAGGCAAGATTTTGAAATGTATTTTAACAAAGCTATTCCTGAGAACGACCCTGATTACCGGCACAATGATGAAGGACCTGATGATATGCCTGCGCATCTAAAAGCTGCTATATTAGGTAGTTCGGTTAGTATCCCTATAATTAACGGGCAGCTTGCACTCGGTACATGGCAAGGTATTTACCTATGCGAGCATCGCAATAATGGTGAAAAAAGGCATTTAGTGATTACCGCCTGGGGCGAGTAATGAATGCCTGCTTAAATAAACTTCTTATCCACTTTTCCTTCGCTTCCCGAATAAACGTAATAGGTTTTTTTGCAGTAATTGCAATAATACTTTCTTATGTCTATAAAAGATAGAAAAGTTTTAAGAAACCAGCCCCTGTGCTTTTTATAATGAAAGTGTTCGCCACAATCAGCACAAAAACAAGTTGGTTTTAATTTTATAACAGTTCTCACTCAGGTAATAATTTATTACTTAAACGGAACATGGTTTATGAAAGTTATAAAAAAGTAAAACAGCTTTGTTTTAATAAAAAACTAACTGATGCACTTACATCAAATAAGTCTGTTTTAGATTTTATGAATTTCTTCCAGTTTAACAGGGTTTGTCTTAGTTGCGGTTTAAATTGTAAAACAAGCTTTTCTGTACAGAACCAGTATTGTTATTTTCAGTTTTTTTTGTTTTGGCTTCCATATCTGAAAATAATTTCCTGTCTTTAGTTAACGTTGGCGCTACTCCAAATATACCGATGCCGGCAACTGACAGCAGCATGAATAAGATCAATGCGCATATTCTCAATATTCTTTTAAGTCGTTTCATTTAATGGGTTTTAAAAAGAAGATAATGCCGAAAAAAAGCACAGCAATTCATCATAAATCTGATTAATAGATCGTACCGCGTAAGCGGACAAATGGAGGAATCGGATAATTATCCTAAAGTGATAGAGGGGGCGTCATCCGTACTTTGTGGGATGGTTTTTACATGATAGAAAAACCTACTGTCAGGGCTCGCTTTGCAAGACTGTGAAAGTTGTAAAATGAAGGTTTTTATTTGTTGACTATGCAGACGTCCGATGGCTGAACCCAACAGAGCAAAAAAGGAAATGGCCGGGCGTTTACGATGAACATGTACTAAGGCACGTTTGTAACTGATGCTTTTTACCAGCCTTGTATTTGAATTTACCACTATTGTGGTTTGCAACCTGTCAGATCTTATTTGCTTTTGAACAGCAAATCCCGACAAAGTAAAAAAACTCAACAGTAATGCAACTGCAAACAGCCATTTTGAGAAAGCGTTTTTTAAATTACTGTTACAGTTATTGCCCATTTATTAGATAAAAGTACGAAAAAAATTTAATTAAAAATACGTGTTGCAATATCTGTAAATGCATTTAACTGATTTGCTTTATCCTGGGCAGTCACGTTTGGGCGTAAGCGTAGCCTGGTGAACACGTGAAGTTTTGAGTCTTCCAATTGAATATCGATACGATTACCATTGCCTGTTTTAACACCATTATAGATCAATACAGCACTAACCGGGTCTGCTGTTGGGTCTTGCTTTGATTTATATACTTTTAGGTATACATTATTGGGTAATACAATACCGTCTTCCAATTCGTGACGCACGGTGTTTAATACCTGTTCTAATTGCTGTAACGTTTCCTGGGGGCGAAACAGATAATAGTATTTATTTTCTGCAGTAGTGTTGTCAGCCTTTAAATAACCTAGCATTGGCCCAAATACGCCGATCAATGATAATGATTTATCAGAGGGTATAATAATCGGGTCGATAAGAAAAATATGAACTGTTGTATTTGCATGGTTAAAGAAACCGGAGTGGATCATATCCAGCAGTAGCGTACAGCTTGTTGATGATGCTGCAAAATCGATATTCTTATAGCCTTCCTCAATCAGTTTGTTATATTCATCTGCGATGGACAACTGCCAGTCGTGCCAAGTTGATTTTTCAAAATCGGCATAGGTACTTCCATGCCCGGCAAGCAATACCCGCGAAATGGAATACTTGCTTTGGTCCTGTGACCAATCATTGAATTCGTCCCACTCAAAGGTTGTCGCACTATACCCGTGACAAGCAATGATAACCGGTTTCTGTGCTTCCTCCGCAGTTGGATTTGGATTGGATAAGGAAACAAGGAAATTCTGTGGATTATATAACGATGGGTCAAAAACCTGGCCTCCTCCAAGAATATCAGCACTTATATTGGGAGACTTTTGGCACCCGGCAAAAAACAGGAACATAATAATTATGGCTAATGCTTTCTTCATTTCATGCGATTAAAAATATTCCAGGATACAGTGACCTGGTAAAAAACCGGGTATAAAGTGCCAGGCCCGCTTAAGCCATTGCCAGTAATGAAATTATATCCAAGTGAGGTGGAAATTTTTAGTGGGGAATGTGTTTGAAAACATAAACCTGCATCTGCTGATAACAATAATGATTTACGGGGTAATACATCAAATATTTTATCACCATAATCGGCAGAGAAATAGCCCACGTTCGCTCTCGTAAAAGGCCTTATAACATGTTTTTCCTTAAAATAATATGCAGATGACAGTAAATAATTATCCTGCATAATTGCATTTGAATTAAAGGCTGTTCCCAGGCGGCTGGTAACATAGCTAAAACCAAAATATAAACGATCAGGCATTAGTGTTCTACTAGAATAGTTTACCGCAAAACCATTTTCAGAATATAAATTCACCGCTTTTTGCAGCCTTAAGCCAACATCCAAAACCGGCCCTTGTGCATTTGAATACTGGGCGATTAGAATTATAATCACCAGTAAATAAACTCTTTTTAACATTCTGATAAGATTTAGGCTATAGATGCCTTATGGTAAACCTAAACATATATCTTCATATACACTTAAAAACCAATGATTTAATTTATTCAGAGGATAATTAATAAATAATGACCCCCCATAATTATTGAGATCAATAAACAATATTTGCTCTTATATACAAACCAGAACAATACCAAATGAAGATCATATCTGTTATAAAATGCAGCAATATGGAATACTGGGTTGTATTTTAGAACCAACTCGTAAAGAGGGATTTTTTTGAGGTATATCGCTTAAAATATCAATGTACTGCCACCGCCAGCATATACCATGATGCATGGGGTAGCCATTGCTCGGCCCAGCGCCAGTCATAGTCCTTGCCGGTTGTAGCGTATGAAAGGTTGAAATCAATATCATTCTCATCATTTAAACCTGATGTGATGCCGTTAACTATTCCGCCCGGTGCATTGGTATATTCAAATGTCCCGAAAAAGCCATATGCCGGGTTATTATGCCCTACCCCCTGCAACATGCAGGAATCATAAGGGTTCAGTCCTAAGATCCAATTTAACTGGTCAAGAGCAAAACTTTCCAGCTTATCCTGAAAATGCTTGTCATCTGTAAAAAGATGGTCCGCCAGGCGTGCTGCAGTGGCTATTGAGGCCAGTCTTGCATTCTCACCCTGCCACCATGGCGATGCATCGCTGCCATGCGGAAAAAAGAAAGCACTACGTCTGTTACTCAAAGTATCTTGTGTCAGTTGTCTGCTATAGCCAAAGGGGTTATTTACTTCTCCAGTTATGGATAACTCATGGGTCATAGATCGTTTGATTGCCTTTTTGATAAGTATTTGTGTAGCCGCAGTAGCGTAAGGATAATAATAAACCAAGCTGGTTACGGGTAATCCGGCATCTGAGGGATGAAAAAATGGCCTGTCTTTATCATCGGCACGCCAGTAATCATTGTAATTTTTCCACGACGCCAGTCTTCCTATCAGCTGCGTTGTTCTTTTTTCAGCAACATCCTTATACTTATAGTTTTGTGTAGCCTTGTATAATTCTGTCGCGGCAGCTAAGGCGCAATAATCATCCAAAATATTCTCCTTACCATCATTGGTCATGGCTATATTATTTTTTTCCAGGAAATCAAAGGCCTTCTCAGCAGCATTCAAATAATCAGCATTGGAATAATCTCCCGAGGTTTTATAGGTCGACGCGATGGCCAATGCCGCAATAGCCATTCCTCCACCCGAGCGATAGCTGCACTGGTAGCTTCGCCAGTTATTGTCCTCACTATGACTTTTAAATGAATCATCGTTTTTTGATGCTTTGATCCTGTAGCTCTTGCCTTCAGGCCCTATCGCCCTATCCTGCGGCAGCTTTCCTGGACCCGGGGCACTTACGGAACGATAAAAGGAGCCGTCTTTTGCCTGCATACGAGCTAAATAATCGGCTCCATACATTGCCTCATCAAGTAAACGCCTGTTAAATTGACGAAAATCAGTCCCTGTTCTTTTGCTCAGTAATTCGTATGTTTTAAATAAACTCCAGTCAGTAAAGGATACTTGCTGCGGGTTAAAATAGGATGAGAATGAAAGGTGCGAAAGGTGTTTACCATAATCGCCCGTGGCATCGTACCAGCCACCATGCGCGTCAATGGTATCATTTTTCCCTTCTATATGAGAGTGGCGGTCGGCTTTATCAAGCAGGCCCGAACTTCTTTGTCCCTTAAAATAATAGATTACATCAGATAAAGTTGCCTGTTCCAGTACATTCTTACCTATAACAAAGGGATAGGATAATGTTGTTCTATTCGGCGATATCACCTGTAGTTTGTAAGTTCCTGCTTTGGTATACAAACTGAAGTCAATTGTCCAGAACTGCCAATTTTTCCATTTATTAACGGGGCCACTGAAAACAGGTTTGCCCTGAAATATACTTTTACCTGTTTTTGCATCTACAAGCTGAAACGAACCAATAGCCACTTTGCCCTCAGTTACAACAATCGCTTTCTTGGTTTGATCGAATTCGTAACCAACATGATTGGTTACAACTTTTATTGATTGTGAATACAAAAATACTGGGAAACAGATACAAAGGAATAGCAGCCTGGTTGTTTTCATGCTTTAATTATAATAAAAAGATGCCATATCGGGAGAGAAATCTTTTAAAATGCAGATACACCATATCGTATAAGATCTCTCCCCGTTACCAAACCACAAGCTTACCATTCGTTGAAATTGACTTCCGCCCTTATATATTCCCCTTCTTCAACTCCCTCACTGCATAATCAGCAGCGCGGGCTGTCATAGCCATATAGGTTAATGATGGGTTTTGGCAGGCTGTTGATACCATAGCGGCGCCATCAGTTACAAATACGTTTTTAGCATCCCACACCTGGTTCCATTCGTTCAATACTGATGTTTTAGGATCACGGCCCATGCGTGCAGTACCCATTTCGTGAATACCGCGGCCCAATACACCTTCCATGGTATGTGTTTTTACATCTTTTGCCCCTATTGCTTCTAACATTTCCTTTGAGTCGTTCAGCATATCTATACGCATCTTATTTTCATTATCGCGTATAATGGCATCAATTACCGGTACCGGCAGGCCCCATTTGTCCTTTTGAGTTTTATGCAAAGTAACCTTGTTATCATGATAAGGCAGCGTTTCACCAAATCCGCCAATATTCATGGACCAGTGGCCGGGTTCGCTCAAAGCATCTTTAAAGTCTCCTCCAATGCTATACTCTGGAATATTCCTGCTGAATGATTCCCTTGAAGCGCGGCCCTGGTAACCAAAGCCACGAATATAATCGCGTTTTTCGCCGTTAAGGTTGCGGTACCGGGGTATATAAATGCCGTTTGCCCTTCTGCCAAAATAGTATTTATCCTCGTAACCTTCTATGTGCCCGCTTGCTCCCACACCCAGGTGATGGTCCATTAGGTTATGGCCCAGTTCGCCACTGCTGCTGCCTAAGCCATCCGGCCATACATCAGTAGCCGAGTTCATCAGTACCCAGGCTGAATTAATAGTTGAGGCGTTCAGGAAGATCACCTTAGCATAAAACTCATAGGTTTTGTTGGTTTCGGCATCCAATACCTCTACACCTTTGGCTTTCTTGGTGTCTTTATCATACAATATCTTGGTTACTATAGACCATGGCCTCACCGTTAAATTTCCGGTTGCCACAGCTGCCGGTAAGGTAGATGACTGTGTGCTGAAATAAGCTCCGAATGGACAGCCCAGCCAGCATTTATTGCGATACTGACAATTGGTACGGCCTTTAAGCGGCTCTGTGATATTGGCGGTACGGCCAATAACCATGTTTCTTGATCCTTTATAAAAATTCTTTAATCTTGCTGAAACATCCTTTTCCACGCAGTTCATTTCCATCGGAGGCATAAAATCGCCATCTGGTAAAATGGATAAACCGTCCTTATTGCCTGATATACCCGCAAATTTTTCTGCATAGCTATACCATGGCGCCAGATCATTATATCTTATCGGCCAGTCAACAGCAATACCATCTTTCAAATTAGCCTCAAAATCCATGGGAGCCCAACGATAGCTTTGCCTGCCCCACATGAGCGAACGCCCGCCTACATGATATCCTCTAAACCAATCGAAACGTTTTGTTTCAATGTATGGACTTTCCTTTTCGTTAACCCAATAATCTTCGTTAACCTCGGTTAATGTATAGTCTCTTTTTAGCACAGGATGATCTTTCGCCATTTGTACTGTATGCCCTCCCCTGTGCGCAAATTCCCAGGGTGCTTTATTGGCATTTACATAGTCCTTAATGTGTTCAATATTACGGCCACGTTCCAGCATAATGGTTTTAAGGCCTTTTTCTGTTAGTTCCTTTGCTGCCCATCCGCCCGAAATTCCGGAACCGATAACGATAGCGTCATAAGTATTTGCTGACATAAATAAAAAAGATTGATAATTGATTACTTCGACTAATGTATTAAAAAAACTATATAAAAAAAGCCTCATTGTGTTTTTGTTACACAATGAAACATTTTGTAATTTAGCTATCGGCATATTGCCCCTTCGTTTCTAATTCAAACGGGCTATTGCAAACTGTTAACTAACTAACTAAGCGCTTTCGCTGCAAACTCCCTGCACTTGATCACTTCTTTTATTGCATCTGAGTCAGCAGGAATAGTGTATTCCTGTTCGATGGTTGCCGGGAACTTATACTTATTTTTCTTGATTAGCTGCAACACTTCTGCTATCGGCGTATCACCTTGCCCCCACGGCATATTTGGCCCGTCATGATATTTTCTGTCTTTCAGGTGCATGCTCATGATCCTTGCGTGGTTCTTCAAAATAAACGGAACTGGGCTACTGCTGGTTCCTGCTGTGTAGTGCCCAATATCCAGGTTAATAGCATTATATTTCGACTGGCTCAGCGCGGTATCCCACAAAGTTGGTGTAGCCTGAGTGTGCGCATGGTAGCCTACATATAATTTATGTTTAGTCCCAAAATCTCCCAAACGTTTTGTCTGTTCATCGTTAGTAGGCAACTCTACAGTAACGTGGGTAACACCCAACGCCTTTCCGGCATTAAAAGCGTAGTCTATTTCTGCATCTGTGTTTTTTTCGCCAAGGGCATTTGGTTTCCAGGCGTAAATGGTAATGCCGGCATCATTAAAAAGCTTACGCAATTCCTTAAATTTATCCATACTTGCGCCTGCCCTCCAGTCGGCTACCTTTTTAAAATGGGTTGGGTTATCTTCACCACTGGCTCGCTTCGGTATGCCTGCAAATGCTTCAGCAGCCTCGCCCATCAGTTCTATCGCACTGATATTACACTGCAGGCAATATTGCAGCAACTGCTCTGCACTGCCCGGCATGCTCCTGAATGAATAGGTAATAACGCCTATTTGCACTCCATTGATAACTGAGTTGGGTTTAGCCTGAAAAAGGGAACCGGCTGCAAAAACTGATTTTGATGCTAACGCGACACCTGCCGCAGCAAGCGCCGTAGTGCCGATAAACCGGCGACGGGAGATATTTTGATCCTTCATAATTGGTAAATGTGTTGGTTTGATTAAGAAACGATACTACCAAGTTAAATTATGATTTTTATAAACTGTCATATTTATTGTAAAAAAAGTGTTTCAATAATACTTTACTCTGCTTTTTCGCCATTTCCAAGCCATAACAGGGCATCTATTATCAGTTTGCTTTCCATCGGGTTATCAAACGTGTGTGACAGGTCTTTATTAGTATGATGCTCATAATCAATATCATTATGCCCCATATTCATATAGATCATTTTATAATGCTTGTTTGCCCAAACAACAGGGTAATAGCCACTATGCCATATCTCGTTTTGTTTTGGCCCTGTCCCTAAAGGGAAACTGCTTGAGTCTATCGATAAAAGGATCCTGATATCCGGATTTTTCCGAAGATCCTTTTCCCACTTATACCATTCATTAGGTGCCGATCTAAAGGTATCAGGTATATTTTTCAGGGCTGGATGATCTTTTGCTTCATTACGCAATACCGCCGGAGTAGGCCTCCAGGTATTGCTTACATACTGCCCAGAACCCAAAAACTCATTATGGTACCAGTCCCAGTTGGCTTCAACACCAGATGGCGTTAAGGCAAATGCCGAAAAATGAAAGCCAAGCCAAGCACCGCCATTTTTCATATATTTTTCAAATGCGGCCCTTGCTCCCGGGTCTTCCGGGCGGGAATCTAAAAACACCACCACCTGGTATTTGGAAAGAAATTCGGCATTCATATTGCTCCAGTTTTTGGTGGAATCATAAGTGAAATTATATTTCTTAGCCATTTCAGGGAACCATTTATTGGCTTCGTGCATAAAACTAATGTGCGCCTGGTCTTCCCGGCCGGTATAAAAAGCAATCACATGGAATTTTGGTTTCTGGGCTTGCGCGGTATTGTTCAAAATGAAAAAACACAGTGCATAACAGGCAATTACCCGGATAAATGATTTAGTTCTGATCATAATTTTAGGTTGGTTTATAAATAAAGTATTTAAACTAAAAATTCCTTTTAATACAATAGCTCATCTTTGGAATTGAATTACTATTCTATGTTTTTTAAATAAAGTGAAGTTGCCCCTGTAATATAAAGTGTTTTGCTATCCTTTCCTCCAAAAACAACGGAAGTGGGCCGCTCCGGCACTTTGATTACTTTAATCTGTTTTCCGGCAGCATCAAAAACATATATCTGCCCATCAGCAATGTATACATTACCCTGGCTGTCGGTAGTTATTCCAAACTCCCCTTTCTCTGCAAAATAGTTCAGATCAGCAACATAACCTTCGGGGCTTACACTTACTTTTACCGTTCTTTTATCATACTCGTCAGTTATATACATCGGTTTACCCGGAAAACCCTCTGATAAACAAGTTGACCGCGCCAAATCATATACAATTGGGATAATAGTTACTCCATCAGGTGCCACAAAACATTCAGTAGCTTTGGCAACAGCAACTGTATTATAATCATGATAATCGCGCCAGCGGTGGGCCGGGTAAAGGGCTTTGTAAACCGTTTTAACGGTTCCCATTTTTACCTTATCTAATAAGTGTATTGTTTCGTCAGGGTTATTTGGGTTAATAGCATAAACCAAAGTGCCAAATCCCGAGTTGCCCCAGCCACTAAAGGAAGTTCCGGCAGCATCAGGCGGATTGGTGTATACTTCCGGTTTGCCATTTACAAGGTATCCCGGTTTAGGTACATATTTAAATACTACCAGCAGATTATCGTTTTTATCGCAGGCCAGTGACAACGGCTCCCAATTATAATCGCCAAGCAAACTTAAACTACGTGTATCAACAGACCATTTATAGATACGTCTCAGGCGCGATTCGCAGAAATAAATATTGCCTTTACTATCACTGCAGTTTCCTTCAGCTAACTCAAAACCGGTTACCAATTTTTTAGCATCGCCGTTAGTTGTTGCCGATGGATCAAACCCATAGCTAGCTTTCCCTATATACAACCTGTTAAACTCCCATGGACGAACGGTTGTATTGGTATTTACATCATACAACGGGTTACTGGTAGTGTATTTTATCTGGCTGTAATTATGCACATTCAGGAACTCAATATTTGACGAACCCCAGTTACGGATAGCATACGGGTATGGTTTAATCACCCGTATCACTCTAAACATATACAGGTTAGCGAAAACCATATCGTGGCAGTTTTCAAGCTCAAGCGGTTGGCATTCTGTGCTTTCACGGCTTTCTTCCTCCAACTGCAGTGCGCATACCTCAAAATTGGCTACGTTATTAAAACGCACTTCATTACGCACATGGTGCTCAACAGAAAGGGCATAAATATGCCCCGGTGTGCTGGTATTTGAGACATAAACCCCGTTTGTAGCAAAAGTATTGGCCGACCATATATTTTTGAACACACCGCCTCCGCCATCGGTGATCCACAAACTCCAATATTGCGTATCCCATGATGGATCAATGCCATTGCCACGGTATAATTTGTTGTCCTTTGTGTTATCGGGTGGTGGTTGTTTCCAAATCCTTTCCATGCCTCCGTGGCCACCTGCAAATTTTACATCATTAAGGCAGGAGCCTTCACCCGCTGTCCACTTGCAGGCTACAGCTCTTGGGTTGTCAGCTCCGGTAGATAATCCTATCCCACTTAGCACATTCTTTCCACTCTTATAGGTTTCCAGCAGCGGTTTAGGCGGGCCAAAGCCTCCAAATGCTTCGGTATTATTTGCCAGTATAAACTGGGTGGCTATCGGGCTTAACCCTATCAGCACAGTATTAGGCTTTAATTTTATAGTTTCGCTAACGCGATACCAGCCGGTAGGTACATAAATGGTTGGATATTTATCTACGGCATCCTGTATTGCTTTAGTGTCATCTGTAGTACCATCCCCCGTTGCTCCCAGGTCTTTCAGGTTGACCCAGGTAGCTATAGGTGGCAATTCCGCAATATTGCTTTTTGCCGGTGCTGGCATTACTTTTAATGTCACTATATCTTTTATAGTATTTATTGCCGGGTCTGCCTGCAAGCTATCCATCTGCAAGCCATGCATAAAGTTTTTTACTTTATAGATTACCCCTTCGCCTACCACCTGCTTACCGCTTTGGCTGTAGTTGATCAATACCGGCACCTTTCGGCAATCAATATTTCGCAAACTTACCTGGTTTCCCGCATTATCTGCAACCGTGATATTAATAGCTGGTCCGGTTATATTATCAAACCGGCAATCCTCCATGAAAAGTTTTTCGGTATAATTAGGTTCAATATCAATTACCGATGGCACATTTTTAGCACTTAAGCGCACAATAGTTAACCCTGCTTCGCGGGTGCGTATAGCTGCTTTTCGCTGGCCTTCAAAATAGGTGTCCAGCATTACAAATTGCCAGCCGGGAGAAGGTTTGGTGGTATAAATACCGTATTCGCCACCAAAGAAACGCACATCCTCCATAAAATTCCCAACATCAAACATCCCCGCTTTACCTTTACCAATTTGAATATCAACATGGGCTATAAAGCTATGCTGGGCATAGTGGGTGCGCAGGGCGACGGCAAAAGGGTTACCGTCGTCAATTTTCAGATCTATATTAGACATGGCGCTATAAAATGTGCCTGCCCCTGCGTCATTAATTTTCTTTCCCGGTTGCGGCAGGCTGCTGGTAAACCAAAACATATATTTTGCCTTGCCCTTATCTGTACTATCAGCCATTTGAAAACCAGGAGAGTTTTTCCCTAAAATAATCACCGGTCTTTTTGTACCATAACCGATAAGCCTGATACCTTGCGGAACGTAGATGGTTTTACTGATCAGATAGGCACCTTCCGGAATAAACAGGATACCAAAATTATGCGTGGTTTTTAATTGATTAATGGCATGCTGCAGCGTGTCGGACATATCCACGGCGCCATCTATTTTGCCGGGTGTAAAATACATCGCGTCGGGATCATTCAATCGTTTTTGATAAAATGATTTGCTTTGCCCAATGCATAAAGAATTACCTAGCAGTATTACGATAAATAATAAGATACCTGTTTTCAATTTGACTTAGTTTGATGTAGATTAATATTAGTGGTGACTTGCCATTAGCTTCCAAATTTCTGTTCCGGCTAACAAAAACGCTCCCACACCATATACTTCCGTATCATCATAACTCACCGTTTCGGGCTTTTCGCCTATTTGTTGCACATAGCCTAATTTACCATCAGCATGTACCGAGCTTGTCAGCGCATCCCAGCCTTTGGTAACCACCGGATAATACTCCCTATGTGATATTAAACCATTGTTAATGCCATAAGCAAGTGCATAGCAGTAAAAGCCTGTACCACTGGTTTCCTTAACGGGATAACTTGAAGGGTCGAGCAAAGCGGCATGCCAGGTGCCATCAGCATTTTGTAATGAAGCTATTTTGGCTGCCATTTTTTTATACAGTTCAACAAAACGTGGCCTGTCGGGATAACCAGCAGGCATATTTTGGAGCATTCGCACCAGGCCGCCCATTACCCAACCATTCCCCCTCGACCAGAATATCTTTTTACCATTTGCCTCATGTTGACTAAAAAAGCGGCTATCGCGGAAATATAAGTTTTCGTCCTTATCGTAGAGGTAATCTGTGGTTTTAAGCCAAAGCTTAACGGCTATATCTAAATATTTTCTTTCACCTGTTGCAGTTGAAAGGTAGGCCAATGCCGGAGGACCCATAAACAGGGCATCACACCAGGCCCATTCCCGGCTGGCAACGTTATTTTTCCACTCTAACGATTCGGCATGAGGGTTAGCAATAATACTGTCTGCAAGCACTTTAAATCGGGCTATCATTTTAGGCTGTTTTTCCAAAATGTCCATCTGCGCATACATTTGCCCTATGCAATAATCATCTGCCATAAAACGATTTGGGCCGGTGTTCCAGTTTAGGCTATCACCTATAACGCGCATTTCTTTAAGATAAGCAGGGTTTTTACTAATTTGCCCCAGCGCTACTATACCTGTATAGCATGCTCCGTTTGTCCAATGCCAGCTTGGATGTTGCATGCCTTGCCTTTGCCAGGTACGCAATTGCCAGTTTGCTACCTTATCCATAATTTTCAGTACGGAGTCGCGGTAAATTTTTTGTTGTGCATGTGCAGCCTGCAGTTGTATGGCTGCAAGTAATAGAATAAAGGCATATTTCTTCACGATGGTAGGTTTAAAAAAATAAATGTATAAATTAATGGGGTAAAGTTTACAGCGATTAAAAAAAATTAAAGCTTTGTCCAATTCGCGTTTTGTCAATCGTTATCAACAATTAATCTAAAAATATAAGATCATGAAAGAATTTGTGCTGATATTCAGGATGGATGCACTGCCGGAAGCAGGCTATTCGTCCGAAGAACTAGAACCCATGATGAAAAAATGGGAGAACTGGTTAGAAAATCTCATCGCCAAAAATATCCTGGTAAGCCATGGTAACCGTTTGGGCGCCGAAAGCAGGATCATTAAAAACGGTAAGGTGATCACCGATGGCCCTTATGCTGAGATCAAGGAAATTATAGGTGGATACAATATTATAAGGGCCAACTCCATTGATGAAGCTGCCGAGATAGCAAAGAGCTGCCCATTAATTGGTGATAGTGCTATCGAAGTACGCAATATATTTGATATGAATAGAAAATAAAAAATAAATAAAATTGTCCAATAACAGCCGGTCTAATCGTCATTAGGCTATAAACCAAAAAAATAAACACCATGAATGAATTTGTATTGATCTTCAGGAATGATTTTCAACCTGAAGTAAAGTTTTCACCCGATGAAATGCAGGCCATTATGCAACAATGGCAAAACTGGATGGGCGGTATAGCTGCCCAAAACAAATTAGCCAGTAGCGGTAATCGTTTAGGTGGAGATGGTAAAACTGTTAAACCGGGCAACATTGTTACCAATGGCCCATATGCCGAGATCAAGGAAATGATAAGCGGGTTTATTATTGTTACGGCCGATTCCATTGAAGAGGCGTCTGAAATTGCCAAAGGATGCCCGATTCTTAATGTTGGCGGAAACGTTGAGGTAAGGAACATTATCCCGATGAACAATTAAAGTTATAGTGGCTTCTGCTTGTTATCTTTACGGCAGAAGCCATTTTATTTTATGCAGGAAAAAGACCTTATACCTCATTTATACAGAACAGAATTCCGCAAGATCACTGCAGTGTTGAGTAAGTTATTCGGTATAGCCCATATAGAGGTTGCCGAGGATATAGTGGGCGATACGTTTTTATTGGCTGCAGAAACATGGGGTTTAAAGGGATTGCCCAACAATCCAACTGCATGGCTTTATACGGTAGCAAAGAATAAAGCAAAGGACTTTTTAAAACGTGATGCACTCTTCACCCAAAAGATATCAGCTGAAATAAAACATTCAACAGCAGAAACACATGAAATAGAGATAGATCTATCCGGCAAAAATATGCAGGACAGTCAACTGCAGATGATGTTTGCTATATGCCATCCCGGTATACCGCCTGAGGCCCAAATCGGTTTATCCTTACGCATACTTTGCGGTTTTGGGATAGATGAAATAGCCGACGCATTTTTAAGCAATAAGGAAACGATCAACAAAAGACTATTTCGTGGCCGCGAAAAGCTGAAGGAATTAAATGTGAAAATAGAACTTCCACTTGAAGCTGAGATTAACAAAAGGATACATAATGTATTGACTACTTTATACTTATTATTCAATGAAGGTTATTATTCTACAACACGCGATAAGGTGCTACGTAAGGACCTTTGCCTTGAGGCCATGCGATTAACCTACATGCTGATAGAAAATGAAAGCACCAATAAACCAGGTGTAAACGCTCTGCTATCCTTAATGTGTTTCCATGCCTCCCGTTTTGATGCCCGCACCAATCCCAAAGGCGAACTGGTATTGTATGACGAACAAGATACCAGCCTTTGGAACCATGAATTGATTGCCAAAGGCGAGTACTATCTTAATAAAGCCGCTACCGGTGATGAAATATCCAAATACCACCTGGAGGCCGCTATAGCTTACTGGCATACCAATAACGACCAACCTAAATGGGAAAAGATATTACAACTGTACAATAAACTGCTTATTATTGAATATTCGCCCATTGCGGCATTAAACCGCACTTATGCCCTATCCAAAGTTTATGGTAAAGAAATGGCTATCGACGAGGCCGAGAAACTGAGCCTTAATAAGAATCATTTGTACCATACTTTGTTGGGCGATCTGTATTCGACTATTGACGATGTTAAAGCGATACAACACCTGGAATCTGCTTTAAAGCTCACCCGTTCATCCGCAGATAAAAAACTGATATCAAACAAGATAAAGAAACTTTGCGGCCAATGAAGTACTTTCATGAAAAATTTCAAGTAAATAAAGCATGGCATACAACGAAAAACTGGCCGACCGGGTAAGGGAGGCGCTTGCTGATATACCCGGCGTAGAAGAAAAGAAAATGTTTCGCGGGGTTACTTTTATGGTAGATGATAAAATGTGTATCAGCGTTAGTGGCGACGAACTGATGTTGCGGCTCGATCCGGAAATGGCGGAGCAACTTACCGAAGAGAACGGCACCCGCCCTATGATACACGGTGGCAAGCACATGAAAGGTTTTATTTATATCAGCGAAGAACGTTTCCGTCAGCAAAGGGATTTTGATCATTGGATAAAGCTCGCGTTGGATTATAATCCGAAGGCGAAGTCTTCAAAAAAATAAATTTGGAGCCGGGAGTTCAATCCTCGCTTCCCGGCTCCAAATCCCGTTCTATTTTGCCGTGTACTCCACCAACCCACTATTATCGAAGCCGTATTTTTTGGCGATCGCTTTTACGGTTGATCCTTTAGTTATTTTAAAGGATTTGGAATACTCATTAGCCACAGTAAATGCCGGGGTTGAGCCATCAGTAGTATAATAAATTTTAACGCCCGGTGTGGCACAACTTAAAGTAACGGCCCCTCCGTTCATGCCTATCTTCGGTTTCTTTATCGCATCAGCATATTTGGCTGTCCTGGCATCATGTATCACCCCTTTCCAGTTCATTCCGAAACCAAAATCATAGGTGTGCCCGACAACATCGGTATAGCATATCATATCATGCGGTATGTCCTCGTTCTGCAATTCTACGGTTTTCATATTGGCAGGCATCTGGAAAGGCAGTAAACCCGAAGGCTCTGCGGCGCCGCTTAAAATGTCCAGTATAGCCTGATTCTGTACACCAAAACTGGCAACAATAGCGTTGGCATCCCGCTCAAACTCCGCCGGTATAGCTGGTTTTGTTAGGGTGATCACCACAATTACAGGCTTGCCTTTCATAACTGCTTTAGTTTCTTTGATCGTCTTCAGATCGTTATAATTAGCCGCAGTAATGGTTTTGCCTTTGTATGCCCTATTATCAACACCGGGCTCAACCGGGTCGCCGGCTGCTATACTGTGCGCACGAGCATGGGTTGCAGTATATTCACCATATTGCAGGGTGATGGGTACGTAGCCATTGCCGCCTTTGGCAACATCGTCGCTATCATAACCGGCACCACCACTTGGACTGCTTACAAAAACAATAGCATAGTCGGCTTTGCTGGGGTCATCGGTCGATTTAAAGTATTTACCCAATACGTCGGCGTTAACCGCTTCTTCCCATTTCTCTTTTGATGGCGGACCAAAGAAACCTTTTACAGATGGCGTGTATTTTTTTGGCAGATATACTGTTTTGCCTTTTTGCAATGGCAGAATATGCCCACTATTTTTTAGCAGCACTACAGACTTAAGCTGTGCGTTGTAACCTGCTGTCATAAACTCAGGCTTGCCAACTGTTTCTTTAGAATGTATTACATCAAGGTAAGGGTTCTCAAAAAGCCCTACCCTAAATATATTGGTCAGCAGCCTTACTGCAGATTGCTCAAACCGGGCACGCATAAATGGCTCGCCGTGTTCTTTTATCCCCATTTTATAGGCTTCTATTACCGGCCCGGCGTCATTATTACCGCCAAACTGGTCAACCCCTGCCATTAGTATCTTGTAATGTCTTTCGGCAACGGTTTTGGTTTCCATCCCCCATGATTTACCTGCGAAAATATCCGGCTTCTTGCCTTCATCAGCAGTAACTCCCCAATCGGTACATACCACGCCATCATAATGATATTTTGTTCTCAACAAATCCGTTATCAGGTATTTACTGTAGCTGTTGCCACCATTTTCTTTGTTCTTTATATCGCGTCCGTATGATATGGTATAATAAGGCATCACCGCGGCAGCCATTTTGGTTTTGCCATTCAGCTTAAGTGCGCCATCAACAAATGATATAAGGTGCTCATCGAAGTTATTACCGGGGTATACCGCAAATTTACCATAGGCAAAATGCGCATCCCTTCCACCCTCTTCGGGGCCGCCGCCGGGCCAGTGTTTCATCATGGCGTTCACACTGTTATAGCCCCATCCGTCTTTGATCTCGCTGCCGCCTGCAGAGGTTTGGAAACCATCCACATAGGCACGTGCCATATCGGCATCCAACTGTGGGTCTTCTCCAAAGGTGCCGTTAATACGCGTCCATCGGGGTTCAGATCCCAGGTCTATTTGCGGCGATAAGGCAGTGGCAATACCCAAAGCACGGTATTCTTGCGCAGCTATATTGCCAAACTGGAGCACTACGGCCGGGTCAAAGGTAGCAGCCAAGCCCAGCTGATCTGGCCATTGTGATATTTTGCCACCAGCACCGGCGGTATATTCCACACCCGATGAGGTTCCGTGTCGTGGATCAGAACTATTATTTGCCGGAATACCAAAACCCACCCCTTCTACCAGCGCCTGCACGTTATTATTCCATCGTGCAGCAACTTCGGGCGTTTGTACCATGGTGATGAGCACGTGCCTTAAATTATCCTTTATCAAAAAATCTTTTTGCTGATCTGTTACCTGCGCAGGATCAATTCCGCCATCATTAAAATGTTTGCCCCCATATGTGCCTCCACCAAATGGCCCGGCCGATAATGCCGGGATTGCCTGGTGGGCGCTATACAGCATCAACCCGGCTATTTGCTCAACAGATAGCTGTGTGGCCAGGTCTTTTGCCCGTTCTGCAACCGGAAGGCGCCAGTCTTCATATTTATCCAGTTTACCGTTGCGGTTCAAATCCTTAAACGCCAGCCCGTCAACTGTTAATATCTTCACTCCGGATTTTGACGAATATCCCAGCGTAGGGCCATTAGCGTTTTTAACCAATACAATATCAGAACTATCCGCTGCCATAGCCGACCAATTTTTTATCACCCCGGTTGATGCTCCGCCGGTCATTCCAGCCAATAGCGGTACCAGGAATAAAGCACCAACAACCCATAAAGTTGCAGTAACACGTAAGTTTTTTTTCATGTTGGATCAGAGGAATTAAGGTTAAATATCTTTAAGCTATTTAACAGGTTTATAATAAAAATGAGAATTAGGTTCTATTGTGTTATTATGACACAGCTAAAAATAGTTATATAATTTAAATTATAAACCGTACAATAGATAAATGAGCTTAAGATATAGATGGAAAGTGATTTTTGACCGATGAATAGGGATCAGTTCAATAAAAGGCTGTAAAAGTAAAATGGGTGTTTACTTTATCTTCCTTGCTTCATGAGGGCCATTTTGATACAACACAGCCTTTTCTATCGTACCTTTATCACCCTTTACAAATTCAATCTCAATATCTTCTTCCTTTATAGAAAATTTGTTTTCCGTTTCCGGAAAAAGGGCAAACTTACTTTTGCCTGTGGGTTGGCCAAATAACTGGGTGCCGTTTTTGGTTATGGTTAAAATAAAATCGGGAGCAAGCTCGTATTTGCCTGTGTAGCTTTGTAAAATACTATCGGCAACCTTTAACATAGATGTTTTTACCAATTTGCTGCGATATAACCCTTTAAAGCCATAAACCTTGGCAACGCTGTTTACAATTTCGGGTATAATGTTCCCATTATCAGAATTCACCATCACTACCACGCCATTACCATCTTGTAAACTGCCGTAATACTGACTCCTGAAACCCTCATTTGAGCCGCCGTGCCCAAAGTATTTAGTGCCATCAAAATCCTCAATAAAAACACCTAAAGCTGTCTGCTTATCTACGTAGGGGGTTAATCTTAATTTGGTTATTTGCTGTGTAAGTACTTTGTGCGATCTGCCCTCGTAGGCTAATTGTGTTTCAATAATATATTTGGATAGATCGGTGGGATTTGTCCATAAGCCCGCAGCGGCCTGTTCGGGGTAAATGTGATGCTTGCCCGGCACTTCGGTTCCGTTGGCATAGTAGCCCGTAGCCATTAATGGTTTTAATGCTGATGGGAATTGAAAATACGTACTGCCCAGCATTCCCAAGGGTTTCAGTACATTTTCTTCCATGTATTTTTCATAAGGCTCACGGGCTATAATAGTCACTATCAGTTGCGTTATGGTGATGCCACCGCCAGAATATTCAAACTTAAGTCCCGGCTCATACATGGAGCGCACCGGCTTTGAGTTAGCAGGTGGTTTGCCGTTGAGTACTTGTACAATACCAGGAATATCCATCCCTTTTTCGTAACCGGCAAAGCCATGTACAGTTAAACCGCCAGTATGGCTCAACAAGTTGGCAACCGTTATCTTTTTATTTTTCGACAGGGAATCATAAGGGAATTTCCAGTTAAGCTGCGCCCCGTTAATCAGCATGTAGCTGTCTGTATTTTGGGTTGAGATCGGTTCTTTCCCGCTTCGCAAATAATTGTTGATATCAGTGTAAAGATCCAGTTTTTTATCCTGCACCAGTTTAAGCACCCCAACCGAGTTTAATGATTTACTGATGGATGCAGCCTGAAAAACCGTTTGGGCAGTTACGGGCCTCTTTAAATCTTCGTCAGCCCAGCCATAACCCTTGGCCCATTCCATTTTGTAATTATGTATTACAGCTATGCTTACCCCCTTAACGTGATAATAAGCCATACGTTCTGACAATAACATGGGGTCATCCCCTTCTACATGAGTGGCCCCCACCAGGTTACGCTCTACCTGGCTAATGGCCGCACTGGTATCCGCATTTTCCGCAGCTTGTGCACAAACGCGTTGCCCGTTAAGTAAAACAAATGCAAAAAAAAGTAATAAGGCAAATGATCTCATGTTAGGCGCAGAAACTTTAGTTAACTACGCTAAGTTACTGATAAAGATATACTCATGCGATTGAATTTTCTACTTTAATATAATATTTTAGGCGCATTAATAAAGGCACGCACCTAAAACAAATTGGATAGGAACGGCTAAAGGGTGGTTACTTTAATAACTTTTCTATAGCAAATGCCAGCGACCTATCTTTATCGGTAACAACATCTCCGGCATCGTGTGTGCTGAGCCATATCTCTACCTTATTATAGGTATTCGTCCAGGTAGGATGATGGTTGTTTTTCTCGGCCAGCAAAGCTACCCTGGTCATAAATGAAAACGCTTCTGGAAAATCTTTAAATTCAAAAGCTTTATACAGTTTGTTATCTTTTTCGGGCCACATGATATAGATTTTTTTTAGTAGAACGGTTATGCTGTGGGGATGTTTTAAAAAAAATATGACTAAGAAAACAGGCGGTATGAGGTTATTGGATTAATTTCTATGTCTAAACTAAAAAAGCAGCAGAAGTAAAATCGACTATCGTAAAATTTATGCCCAATGATACGCCATTGCTCCTTGAAATTTAAACGCTGTATTGCGGCTACTTTGCTGTTATAATCAGCCAAACAAAAGTATTAAAATCATCATTTTACAATCAATTTTCCTTAGTATATTTAATTAAAATGCATATTAAAAAATGCTTGGATCATGAAAATATCTTTTTTGCTTTCAAGAGGCATACTTACCGTACTTTTCTGCATTGCCGGTTTAGCTTTTACTGCTGATCTGCACCCCACATTGGCTATGGGCTCTGCTGCCCCACCCTTTAGTTTGCAGGGTGTTGATGGTAAAACTTATAATCTGCAATCATTTAAGGATGCTAAAATACTTGCCATTGTTTTTACCTGTAATCATTGCCCCACGGCCCAGGCTTATGAAAGTCGGATAATGAAACTTGCCGGCGATTATGCCGGCAAGGGCGTAGCACTGGTAGCCATAATGCCAAATGACCCAAAATCCATTAACCTGGATGAACTTGGTTATACAGACCTGAGCGATACATTTGATGAAATGAAGATACGGGCAGGTCAAAGGCATTTCAATTTCCCGTACTTGTATGATGGTGATACACAGGGAGTGGCAAAAGCATATGGCCCTATTGCCACACCACATATTTTTATTTTTGATAAGGATAGAAAACTGCAGTACAGCGGCAGGATTGACAATGTAGAAAAACCCACAAAAACGCCTGATACTTTTGACGCACGCAATGCGATAGATGCCCTGCTTGCTAATAAGGAAGCACCGGTAAAAACAACCAAAGTGTTTGGCTGCTCCATTAAATGGGCTGAAAAGAGCAACTGGATAGAAAAAGCCAAAGCCGATTGGGCAAAAGAGCCCGTAAGCCTTAATATGATAGATGTTGCCGGTATAAAGGATCTGCTGAAAAACAACACGGATAAACTCAGGCTTATTAATGTGTGGGCCACCTGGTGCGGCCCATGTGTTGTTGAATATCCCGAGTTTATAGCCATGAACAGGATGTACAGGCGGCGAGACTTTGAATTTATAAGCATCAGCGCCGATGATCCTGTAAAAAAGGACAAAGCGTTAAAGTTTTTGCAGGATAACCAGTCATCGGCCACAAATTACCTGTTTAGCATTGATGATAAATATAAGCTGATAGAAGCTATTGACCCGAAATGGCAGGGTGCTTTACCGTATACTTTATTAGTTGAGCCTGGCGGAAAAATTATTTATGCCAAACAAGGCGCTATTGACCCGGCTGAATTAAAAAAGGCAATTGTTGAGGATAGTTACATCGGCAGGTATTATTAAACTCTGTACGCATTCGACATTTAGGGTTTCATATAACAATCATAAATAATCACCTTTCCCCTTCGTAATACAAACAATTCTTATTTACTTTGTAATACAAAGTACTTTTGATAATAATTGCTATTATATTTAGTTTTAATAACAACATGAGCACCTATTTTGTACATCAGGATTCTATTGTGAGGAAGATTTGGAGCAAGGCAGATACCATCCTGTTCATTTTTGCAGGGGCGTCAGCTGAGTTTGCCCTCAACAGATCGGTAGACTGGCTTTACTATACCGGTCGCTTGCCAGCAGATCCGCTTGGCCGTTTGTTCTCTACCGTTGACTATTCCCGGCAGATCATTTTTTCTGAAGATACAGCTGCCTTGCAATCAATAGACAGAATAACTGCTATTCACAAAAGTGTGGAAGCCAGCCGCGGCGAACAAATCCCCGACGAAGCGTACCTGGAGGTATTGTACATGCTGATCGATTACTCCATCCGTAGTTACCAGTTACTGGAACAAAAACTTACCGAAATGGAAAAGGCCGAAGTTTTTGAGGTGTTTTATAGTGTTGGTAAACGAATGAACCTGGTTGGTTTACCCGGCAATTACCCTGATTGGAAAATCAAACGCCACAAACAATTGGAAGATAACCTATACAGGAGTGATTTCACACCCGATCTTTATCGCCAATACCAAAAACACCTTGGCTTTGTAAGGTATTTGCTTTTAAAACAGGCACAGGTGCTGGTTGTACCACAGCAGGTAAATCAATTGCTTTTGTTGGGCAAAACGCCATGGTTACAGCCGGTATTGTTTGTTTATAAATTATTTCGCCTGTTTAAACTGCATAACCTGTTAAAAAATGCAATCCTGCCCGCGGCCTACATAAACCAGGTTCGAGCCATGGATACCGCTCCAAATTATTAATGCACTAAACAAACCAACAATAGCGGGGGTATAAAATAGTCAAGTAGAAATACGCATCAATTTCCCGTAGAGTGGTAGAACTGTGGTTGTGCCTTTTTAAAAAATTGTGATCATCGTAATTTATTTTTTCTGATCATTTTTTTTCTTTGAGCTATCTCTTGCCGTTTTTGTGCCTCCTGATGCACTGTTATCAAGGCTTGATGCATCACCGGTGGTACTGGTCACTTTTGAAGTGTCGATGTTTGATTTTTCAACTTTGGCAGTATCTGTGCCGTATCTATTTTTCACAGTATCCTTAACCACTCTTGAGGAATGGTCGCCATTACAGGCGGCAAGTAAAAATGCATTTATAAATAGTGCAACAATTAAAGCCCGGTTTTTCATTTCTGTTAAACATTTGATGTTTTAGTTTAACAAAGAATAATGAACTAAGGTTTTTGCCCGCTTAAAATTCACGACAAGGGAAAATAACAAAAAAATATTTATTTAGGTGATATTTAGGTAGATACCATAAAATTAAATATCTTCAAATGTTATTTTTTGTCTTCTCAAAATAAAATATGGCGATCAATACCCAGGAGGTTATCAGTATCGGAATAACGGGGCACCGTGATTTATCAGCCGAACAGCAGGCTGCGCTTGAACCTGTTATAGAACGGGCTATCGAAAACATCGTTTACTATCATCACAATCCTCATAACAAAGCGTTGTTTGTTCTGTTTACATCACCTATTGCAAAAGGAGCCGATACTTTATTTGCCCATGTAGCACTGACCTACTTAAAATTTGGCGACGGCGGGTTAAGGATTTATCTCCCTTTTGAAAAAGAAGAATATATCAGGGATTTTGATACGCTCAAAGAAAAGACTGAATTTGAGGTACTACTTAAAAACCCAAAGGTTACAGAAGTTACCTGTATAAATCAATTATCATCAAACAATCGCGATGAATTGTACCTGCAGGTTGGCCAAAAAATGGTGAATGATAACGAGTACGTTATAGCTATATGGAACGAAGAAAAAGCAAAAGGGACCGGTGGGACGGCCCAAATAGTGGCTTATGCAAAGGATAAAGGCAAAAATATACTGCTGATTAATCCAACCGACAAAAAACTGACCATTAAAGCCAATTACCTGCCCCACCTGGTTGAATGTTGTAATGACAGGCCCAGGCCCGAGCACTTTAGCGATAATATTGTTGAAGATTATTTTAAGGCTTTCGATGAGGTTGCTGTAAAGAACCAGGCAGCCTATAGAAACACATGGGAAACATGTTTCAGGCTTGGGTGGCTTGGCGCCGCTTTAATACTGGCTATTAAAGTCGCATTTTATCTTCCGGAGAATGTGCAATTCCTGCTTACAATTGCCGAGATCATTTGCCTGGTTATTATTATTGGACTTATTTTTCGTGAAAAAGGAAACTCGTTTCATAAAAACTATCTTCAATATCGCTTTATTGCCGAAAGGTTACGCATAAATAAACTGATATATGCCTGCGGTTATTATCCAATAAAAACCGAAACAAAGGTAATACACAAGGCAATGCGGGAGATAGAATCTAAATACCCGGTGGATATGATCAATAAGATCATCAGGCTAACATCTTATACCAGCGACCTGTTGCCGGAAAAAAAAACAAGAGTTAAAGAATTTGCTGCCGGCCAGGCGAAATATCATAGCAACCGTAAAATTGCACTTGAAAAAAAATTCAAAACAAACCGTTATATTAAGCTGGCATGCATCGCAGGCCTGGCCATAATAATTTTATTGCATGCATTTGAAGAATGTGTATGTGAAGGAGTATTCCATATTGATATAGCAGAGATAATGAACCCTACGGTGAAACAAATCTCGTTCTGGTCTGAAATAAGTTACTTGCTTTATCTTTTTATTCCGGCAACGCTGGCCAAGTTTGAGGCGGTAGAATACCTAAACGAGTGGGAAAGGTTGATTACACAATCAACT
>JAQBOK010000144.1 GCA_028288085.1 Mucilaginibacter sp. | reverse complement strand
GACTTTATGATGAGAATGCGCATAACATTCATGCTGCAGACGAAAACGAAATAACACTTGCTGAATTAGAAACACGTTGCCCCGGATGTTCACAGCATGATATGTATGATCACGAGCAAATTTGCATTGGCCAGAGCAAGCTTGAAAACCTACTTTTAAAGATTTACACCGGTTCCAAATCCGGAGAAAAAGTAACTGAAGATGGTACAGAATTTTATTTGGCGTTCAGCGAGTTTCATGGAAAATATCTTGAACACACAGCCGAAGAAGAAAAAGTAACGCAACCTTTGCTGTGGAAATATTTTACACATGAGGAACTGGCAGCACACCGTGGGAAAATAATGACAAAAAACCCGCCCGAAACTTTGTTGATCTGGTTTAGGTTTGTGATACCTGCGCAAAGCCATAGTGAAAGCGTTGGGCTTTTAAAAGGATTTCAGAGGGTGGCCCCTGAGCCATTTTTCAATGAGGCTATGGAGACAATAAAACAAGTATTGACAGCCGGCGATTTTACTGACCTGCAAACCGCGTTAAGCAGCTAATGAAAATTATTTGGCAATAAGTCTCTCCTACCCCGATGCAAGAATGAAGGGGAGCCTGGCCTTATCAGCTTTGAAGATGCTGCTTAAACAATATCTTTTCTGGTCCCCCGCTGTCCGAAGTTATAACTTCGGATACAATATGCCGGAGTTTTCAACTCCCCTTATTCCATCACCTTATCGCCTATTTTAGAATTAAGCCCCTTGTAAAAAACGAGTCTGTAGGTTTTATCAGCATTGGCCCTAAACTTGATCCTGATGTCTTCCTCTTTTACGAAGAAGGAGTTCTCTTTGTCGGCTACGATCTCAAATTTTGGCTCTTCTTTAATTTGTGCAAACAGTTGGTCATTCAGCCGGGTTATTTTTATATGATAATCCGGATTGATCTCATATTTACCAACATATTTTTCCAACACATCGGCACTCAGCTTTATCTCATCAAAAAAATGATAGGGCTTATCATAAAGAATAGCAAAGATCGAAGTCCCGATCGATTCGATCTCCCGGTTATAGATATTATTCAGCAGAATTACACATACATCATCTTCCTGTATCCTGCCAAAGTAGCTGGTGAACCCCTCAATATTTCCGCCATGAGAAATTACCCGCCTTTGATATAACGAATCTATCCAGCAGCCCAATCCATAGCCCTCTAAAAAAGGAGTATACGCCTTTTCTAAACTTGATCTTTTAAGTATTTTATTGTTCAATAAACCTTTATGCCATAAATACAGGTCATTGCTGGTACTATATAAGGAACCTGCAGAATAGGTGGCCGTCGAATCCCATGGCTTGGATGCTATATTTTCTGTTTTGGAAAACCTGGTATAACCAATTGCTTTTTGGGCACTGTTTAGTCCTGCAAAATCAAACCCGCTATGGGTCATTTTTAAAGGCTTAAGTATATATCCCTTAACTATTTGCTCATACGGTTTCCCGGTAACTTTTTCAATGATCAGTCCTAAAAGTATATACCCCGAATTGCAATACAAATACTTAGTGCCCGGTTCAAAATAAAGCGGTTTATTCATAAAAAAGGAAAGCAATTTTTCTCTGCTGATTGGTTTTTCCTTATTTTCCTGAATAAATAAAGAGTCTCTGAATAGCTCAGAAATACCCGAAGTATGCGTAAGTAAATGTTTAATGGTTATTTCATTACCTCTTTTAAAATCCGGAAAATATTTACTGATCTTATCGTCAAGCGTCAATTTATTTTGTTCAGCTAATTTTAAGATCACTGTAGCGGTGAACTGCTTGGTCATGGAGCCCACCTGGTAAATGGTATTTGGCGTATTGATGATCTTGTTTTCTATATCCTGGTACCCGTACGCTTTTTCAAATACTATTTTCCCATTCTTACAAACCAGTATAGACCCATTGAACCGGTACAGACCGACAGATTTGTCAATTAATATTTCTATTTTTTTATCAAACTCCTGCGCATGGATAATTGAATTCAGGCAAATTATGGCGATTAATAGGGTAATTATTTTCTTCATGATGCTTTTGAACGAGTTTTTAATTTGGGAAAAAAGGCAAGATTTTCAGAATCCCTGTTATATATTGAGATGACGTTATCATAAACCAATTGCAAACCCAATAAACCAGCTCATACTACCGCCAGCGCATCAAGCATTACCCAACTTACTCTTCAACCACCGCCTTACAGGTTCATCATAGAGTTTTAGGCAGGCATAGGCTAAAACCACTGCGGACACAAACGTAAGCAGGGCAAATGCGGCTTAGTTGTTAAAGAGTAGGTTGCATAATTGGCGCTTGTGATATTCCCGACAATATATAAAAAAGTAAATGCTTTATTTATTAATGTGTCAAAAAAAACGCAATGGACGTTTTTTTGGCATTACCCGAACATTTCAAATCGTTTTCCTGGTGATTACGTCGTGTCGAATTTATTTCGGCATCGCTGGTGTTTTTTATAGCGATTTCCCTGGGCTAATGTTTCAATACACCAATTATTTGCCGGAATAGGTTATGTTTGGGTTTTGCTTTATTATAAGCCAAATTGCAGACCCTAATGAACCAAACCAACGCCGCGACAAATCCTGTAAGACGTATTCTTGCAGCCAGCTTGATCGGAACAACGATCGAGTTTTTTGATTTTTATATCTATGCCACTGCGGCGGTGCTGGTGTTTCCAAAATTATTTTTCCCGGGCGGCAATCCGGCTTTGGCTACCCTGGAGTCCCTGGCCACGTTTGCACTGGCCTTTTTTGCCCGTCCCATAGGTGCAGCATTATTCGGGCACTTTGGCGACCGTAAGGGCCGTAAAGCCACGCTGGTGGCCGCCTTGCTCACCATGGGCCCATCAACCGTGGCAATAGGCTTGCTGCCGGGCTATCAATCCATCGGCATAGCAGCACCTGTTCTGTTAGCCTTATTTCGCTTCGGGCAGGGTTTGGGCCTCGGCGGCGAATGGGGAGGTGCGGTGCTATTGGCTACAGAAAATGCGCCGCCGGGCAAAAAGGCCTGGTATGGTATGTTTCCGCAACTGGGCGCGCCTATTGGGTTTTTAATTTCAAGCGCTACGTTTTTATTGCTCAGCAAAGGATTAACCGACCAACAGTTTTTAACTTTCGGATGGCGCATTCCATTTATTGCCAGTGCGCTGCTGGTTTGGGTGGGCCTGTATGTGCGCCTAAAACTCACCGAAACGCCCGACTTTATCAAGATCATTGAAAACAACGAGCGTGTAAAACTGCCCATCATAGATGTG
>JAQBOK010000099.1 GCA_028288085.1 Mucilaginibacter sp. | reverse complement strand
AAGTGATTTAACAGCAGCAATTCCTGATTTACCCGCGACCTATAACAGTGATAATACTAACTGGGGACGCATGTCGCAGGGTGTCGCCCGCATGATTTTGTTAAAGCTATATATGATGAACAAACAGTGGGACAAAGCCGAAGCCGAAGCTAAAACAATTACGGGGATGGGCTATTCTTTAATGCCTAACTATGCCGATGTTTTTAATATAAAACAGAACAACGAGCTTATTTACGCAGTGCCTACCAATAGTGCATCTCCAAATTACTGGATGCAGGAAGTACTTCCGGGAGATTTTGCTTCGACCGGAAGCCTGGTAAGAGGACCAGGTTGGTACACGCTAAATATGCCATGGGCATTTTATGATAAGTTTGAAGCCGCTGATACCAGGAAAAATACCATAATTACGTCATACACGACAACCAGTGGCTCAACGGCAAACCGGGCTTCTGGTCTGATTGGAGCAATTCCATTAAAATATACCGGGATTGCTGGTTTGGGTCAGGGACCTGGTTATAGTTTTGATCTAGTGGTATTTAGGTATGCGGAAGTATTGCTTTCAATGGCAGAAGCAATAAATGAGCAACGCGGCCCTAGTGAGGCTTACCAGTATGTGAATATGGTACGTGCAAGGGCCGGGGTTAGTGCTTTTTCAGGAATGAGCACCGGTGATTTTCGCGCGGCGTTGCTTGATGAGCGTGCCCGCGAATTATATTGTGAAGGGACACGCCGCCAAGACCTGATAAGGCAGGGATTATTTATATCTAATGCACATGCACGCGGTGTAACAGCTGCGCAAAGTTTTATGACACTTTTTCCTATTCCAAGCAATGTAATTATTCAGGGGAATGGTATTATTGCTCAAAATCCAGGCTACTCGCAATAATAGGATGATTATTAATAATTAAATCCCCGCATCTTCTTAAATAAATAGCGTGTTGCTCGAACGTGGCAACACGTTATTATTAATGTAATAGAATTAAATAGAATAATGAAACGTCCGCTCCGGGTGGTAGTACTTTTTAGCATATTAATTTTCATATGTGCTACTGTTAGAGCACAGTAAAATAAGAATTTAGTATGTTGAGGAGCATGGCAGGCTTCACCGGCAAAAGGATAAAACTGAAGTATATCTTTTTGCATCAGCTTGTATAAGTTATTCAAAGTCAAAAACACCAAACCGATGTTATGGTTTTGAAGATTATAAATAATTTAAAATTACCCCAAGATGAAAAATAAAAAAATATTGATACTGTCTTTTACGGCAGCAACGTTATGCTGTATGATTAGTTTAAGTATGCTGACGGCATTTAAAGTAGCTGCTGGCAATAAGCACGTTAATTTCGATAAAATTTTAGGGGCAGATATTTCGTTTTTGCCACAATTGGAAGCATCAGGCCGTAAATTCTATGACAAGGGTATTGAAAAGGACCTTATTCAAATCCTTAAGGAGCATGGATTTAATTACGTAAGGTTGCGTTTGTTTAATAATCCGGCAGCAGACAGCGGTTACTCTAAAAAAGGTTTCTGTGATCTGGAAAATACAAAAAAGATGGCTTTGCGGGTTAAAGCAGCTGGAATGGGGTTTTTACTCGACTTTCATTACAGCGATAATTGGGCAGACCCCGGCAAACAACATAAACCCCACGCCTGGAAAAACGCTGATTATCAGCAATTACAGGATTCACTGAAAGCATTTACAGCGAATACTTTACTGGCCTTAAAGGCGCAGGGAACCTTACCTGATATGGTGCAGGTTGGTAATGAAATAAATCATGGTATGTTATGGCCCGATGGCAAAAGCAAAAACATGGATACCCTAGCTGCGTTTTTTAAGGCCGGCATAGCCGGTGTCAAATCGGTTGATAAGTCTATTAAAATCATGCTGCACATAGCCAGCGGCGGACAAAATGGCGAATCAAGATATTTTGTTGATCATATGCTCAAACGGGGAGTGAAATTTGATATCATAGGCGAATCCTACTATCCCGAATGGCACCATACGCCAGATAGCCTGAAACGCAACCTTACCGACCTTTCGGCCCGTTACAAACAGGCTGTAATAGTTGCTGAATATACACGGCACAAACAGGAAGTGAATGACATTGCATTTTCATTGCCGGGCAATAAGTTAAAGGGTTCGTTTATTTGGGAGCCCATCAACACAGGTGAGCCAATTTTTGATAAAAAGGGGAATACCATTGACTCATTGATAAACCTGTACCCGGCTATTAACAAAAAATATCAGATTCTCCAATAATTATACTATCAAGATATATCTAATGACAAATGAAGAAATACTCACTACTCCTGCTGCTTACTGTTTTTGGCATATTACATGCCAGGGCCCAAAAAATAAATACGTCTATTACTAATTTCAACAAAAACTGGCAGTTTGTTAAGGATATTGATACCACAACATCCAGTACTTTATTAAGCGATAGTCGGGAGAGCAAAATTAAATGGGATAACATTTCTTTGCCGCATACAGCCCATATGGAGCCTGTGGAAAAGGTGATCGAGCAATGGCAGGGCACTTGTTATTACCGTAAATTTTTTACTTTACCGGCTACAGCTAGAGGGAAACATATCGCCCTGCAATTTGATGCTGCCATGCACGAGGCTGATGTGTTTCTGAATGGCAAACAGATCTATAGGCACCTCGGGGGATTCCTGCCTTTTTATATTGATCTATCAAATGAGGTAAAATCAGGCGGGCGAAATTGTATCCTTATCAAATTAAATAACCAGGATAACCCGGTTATTCCACCCGCTAAGCCGATAAAAGGTCTTGACTTTAACTATTATGGCGGCATTTATCGTAATGCCTGGTTAATTATAAAGGATAAACTGCATATCAGTAATGCCGTGCAGGCAAACCGCGAGGCTGGCGGCGGGGTATTATTGCATAATGAAGAAGTAAACCCGTCATCGGCTAAAATTATTGTTAAAGCAGATGTTGCCAATGATTACAGAGTACAAAAGAAAGCATGCGTAAAAGTCACTTTAACTGATGATAAAGGCAATGTGGTTGCAACCGGGATATCAGGCAAAAAAAATATTGAACCTAATAAGTTTGGCACGTTTGAACAAAGCTTAGCTGTTACAAACCCCCAATTATGGTCGCCTGGTCGGCCTTACTTATATCACCTTAAAGTACAGGTAATGTATAATGGCGCAGAGGCTGATGAATTGGTTTTAAGAACTGGTATTAAAACCGCCAAATTTACGGCCGATGGGTTTTATTTAAATGGCAAAAAGCTGATGATTCGGGGCACCAATCGTCACCAAGAATATCCATATATTGGCTATGCCTTATCCGATAATGCCCAATATCGCGACGCATGGAAAATAAAAAGAGCCGGTTTTAATTTTGTGAGATGTTCGCATTACCCACCGTCACCGGCTTATTTAGATGCATGCGACGAGCTTGGTATAATGGTGATGGACGCCATACCCGGCTGGCAATATTTTGGTAATGAGGAATTTCAGCAGAATAGCTATCAGAACATCAGGGATATGATCCATCGCGATCGCAATCATGCCGCTGTTATTCTGTGGGAGGCATCGCTAAATGAAACGGGCATGAGCAAGGCATATATGGATAACGCTAATAGACTGGTTCACGGCGAACTTCCCTATAAAGATGTGTTTTCCGCAGGTTGGCAGGATTACGCCTATGATGTATTCAATCCGGCACGCCAGCATTTAAATGCACCTGATTACTTCAAAAAATATGATAAGGATAAACCCTTGCTACTTGCAGAATACGGCGACTGGGAATATTATGCACAGAATGCGGGGTTTAATCAAACTGAATATCAAAATTTAACGAAAGAGGAGAAATCCTCCAGGCAGGTACGGGGAAATGGACAAGAGCGGTTACTTCAGCAGGCCTTAAACTTTCAGGAAGCGCATAACGATAATCTGAATGGTAAGATCGTTGGCGATGTTAATTGGCTGATGTTTGATTATAAGCGTGGTTATGCCACCGATCTGCAAACATCCGGAATAATGGATATTTTCAGGGTGCCTAAATTTTCCTATTACTTTTATCAAAGCCAGGTTGATGTGTCCAGAAGTAAACCCATGATATTTATCGCCAGCTATTGGAACGACCAGGCAGATAAAACAGTAAAGATATACAGCAATTGTAATGAAGTTGAACTTAAATTGAATGGTAAACCCATAGCCCGGCAAATGCCAGATGCCGGCAGTAATACCAATAATTTAGCACATGCGCCATTTACCTTTCATGTCCCGAAGTACCAACCCGGTACTTTGGTGGCAACAGGGTTTATCAATGGTAAAGTTGCGGTTACCTTCACAACCTCAACCCCCGCCAAACCCTATAAAATTATTTTAAAGGCAGATTACAGCAATAAGCCATTTAAGGCGGGATGTAACGATGCCATCTTTGTTTATGCATATGTGACCGATGAAAATGGCACAATTATTCCCGATGCCATTAACGCTATTGATTTTTCTGTCGAAGGAGCTACTTTAGTCGGTGATAAACGAACCAGAGCCGAAGCCGGCGTTGCTCCGCTGTTAATCATGGGGGGTGAAAAACCGGGTAAAGTCAGTATAAGGGCAGCTTCAATAAATTTAAAACCTGGGGAATTAGATTTAACATTACAATAGAAAGAAAACCAATTTATTAAAATAACTGATTAATAGAATAATATAAGTTATCTTCGATTGTAGCATTGCGGCTTTACCAAAGCCAAATTAATAGTGGGGACGAAAGGATTGCTGGCAGATGCCATTAACAGGCCGGTTTGTCAGCAGGAGTTATATTATGACCAAATTCGTTACAGATGATCTGCATTTTTTTACAATCGAATCCTTGTTTACAAAAAAATAAAGACTTTTCAAACAAAAAGATCTCAGTTACCCAGACAATCAAAGTTTTAAAACGCAACGTAATTAAAGTAGGTGAAGATCAGGCGACCATAATCTTGGATTTCTTCACCAGCTTGCAAAGACATTTAAGCAAATCGAAAAAACATACAATAACAGGCCGAGGGCCTAAGAGTATAAAACCCGGACATTTTTTAGCTGATTTGAATTATTCAGCCGATTTAGAAAATTCTTCGGCCGATAAGTTTCCTTTAATGTGCCTTAAATGACTTTAGTAATAGTCAGCTTGTCAATTTCAGCATGGGGCATGTCTGGTGAAAGTATCTAGCTTCCCTTTAAAAAAGCAGAATACTCGGTTAGGTGAAAAATATGATATCAGCATGCGAGACATTATCTGCACACCCTGCGCGTCAGTACGGATATGCTCACCGCTTTTGAAGGCAGCGCCGAAATGCCCGGCAATTTCCAGATGCCTATGCTGCTGCTGGCCTTACTGATCGGTTTTCCGCAGAAATCTGTCACCCTGCTTTTGGCTTTTCGTTTCAATGCAGATCAGGATAAGCCTTTATCCAATCTGTTTTGATCCAAAAATGAAGGGAAACTGATCACGGGAGTCCCTGAAGATCTGAAAGCGCATATCCGCTCTTTGGTTGAAAGCCGGTGGTTCCCGAATCAACCGGAAATCACCAAATTCTGGATACTGAAGGTCTCCCGTTTTTCGTAATGTCTTTAAGGCCGAAGACCTTTCAATAAATGATTTTCTTGAATATCCAGATAACAGATATTTGAGATTAAAAAGAATTGCACTTAAGTTTTCGCGCTAATACTTACCATGAGCAGTTTTATAAATAACCAAGCGAGTCATCAAACGATCGCTGATAAACCCAGTTTGTTGGGAGTTGAGTCAAGTCGTGCGAATTGTGTGTGGGGATTTATTAGCTACTTTTTAAAGAAAATGAATCTTCATTCAACTTGAGTCTGTTATCAGGGGACCGCTTTCATTTTGGCCTGTCAAATTCACTGACCGGTGTTCTGGCTTGGTCAAGAATACGCAATGACCAGGAAATAGTTATTGTTGCAAATACCGGTACGTAGGAAGTCATTCAGGTCGACGTGATAATGGATATCACCTTGAGTAAAACTGGTCAAAATATAAACGTACTTTACAGCAACAAAGATGATTTCACGAATCCTGCTGCTGTAAGGGATATTTTCTCAGTTAAATAATGAGGAGTATCAATGTAAACCCTTTCTTTTGTGGTAAATACAAATCTTTACATTGTAAGTTCCATCGATTTTTTTATGATGGCAAATACTTTTGAGCTTATCGTTGCCATGTTTCAATGGTTTAGTTCCAAAAAGGTGTTTCATAATTATAACCAGATAAATTGAAAAACTAGGTTACATATTGCCCTTGAAAAAGCTTAATCACTCAAATAAGATATTATTTGGAATGAAAAGCTCCGCGGACCTGCGGGGCTTTTTGCTCCTGAGGCTGGGCTCGAACCAGCGACCCTCTGATTAACAGGAAAGTTTTAACGAATAAAATTGACTCGGAAACTGGTCTCAATTATTACCCGAACAATTAAACTAAAAGGTATAATAATAAGAATTGAGTTAAATGAATGCACTAAGCGGATTAGGATAATTATCGCTCTGGTCCTCCGCGACATTATCCAGGCATTTAAAATCCTTTTCGATCAGTAAATAAAAATCTCCTTTATTACATTCAAAACCTACTTTTTCATCGGTAGACCATTCATAAGTCATTTTTTCGGGCATGTAAAGCGTAATCTTATTATCCTGAAAGGTAGCCTCCAAATCATCAGCCGCTGATCGCTCCAGCGCATATATTAAAGATTGTGTTCCGAAATTGGTAACCTCCTGCAAGTAACCTTCTTCTGCAAATCTATTGACATCAGACTTGGTTAACCGGTAACGTAAAGAATTGCCCTTGATCCTGATCTTCATTTTGTGTGATTAAAGTAGCGGAAAAATGTAATTATAATTTAATCAGTGTTATTAATAAACCAATACCTTCTCATCAAGCTTAATAGTATTCACTTGCGAATCCTTAAGCCCTAAATTAACCACCTCACCAATAATTATAATAGCAGGGTAAGTTAGCTTGTTATCTTCGGCAAGGTTACGTAAGTCTTCAACCCTGCCCTTCGCTGATTTTTGATTAGGCAACGAGGCATGTTGAATAATAGCAGCAGGTGTATGTCCGAATCCTGCGGTAATATAAGCCTGGGCTATCTCCTCCAATTTCTTCATCCCCATATAGATAACCACGGTAGCGTTACTTTGCATAGCCATTTTCAGATCAGCCGAAAGTCGCCCGTCCTTTTTTGTTCCCGTTATCATCCATACGCTTTCGCTTATTGAACGGTGAGTAAGCGGAATATCCTCGAAACCGGATGCCTGCATCGTAGTTATACCGGGAATAAAATGAGTTTTAATGCCTTGTTCCCGTGCATAAATGATCTCTTCGAACCCCCGGCCAAAAATAAACGGGTCCCCGCCTTTTAACCGAACTACTTTTCCTTTAGTAAAAGCGTAGTGTTTGATCATTTCATGAATCTGCTCCTGTGGTGTGTATTCGCCATAAGGTTGCTTACCAACATATATTTTTTCGCAGCTTTCGGGCGTGATACTCAGGAGTTCCTTATTGGCCAAATTATCATACAATAAAACATCGGCTTGCTGCAAAGTTTTATAACCTTTTACGGTAATAAGTTCCGGATCTCCGGGCCCGGCCCCTAGAACGAACAATTCTGGAACTACAGTTGAATCTTTCATTTTTTAAGGATTTATTAAAATATACATACGTTTTAGTGCTTATTTCATTAAAAATTTAATAAAAACTTCATTTTTATAATTTTTATCAATTAAATATGATTTAAATCACATAAAAATTAATAAATTGTTCATTTTTATCAATATTTTATTACTAAATTAATAATATTATTTGATTTTATCGCTTTTTTTATTTAAAATTGCTATTGTGAATGCAAATCAGGTCGCTCTAATTGCATTTATCGGTTTAAAAGCTTTAACAATTAAAAATCTGTATGAACAAACCGGCAATTTTAGTGGTTGGCAATGGCATGGTTGGGCACAAGTTTTGCGAGAAACTGACAGCCCGGTCATCGGACTTTAATATCATTGTATTTGGCGAAGAACCCCGACACGCTTATGACCGGGTACATTTAAGTGAATACTTTAATGGAAAATCAGCGGATGATCTTTCGCTTTCTACTTTCTCTTGGTACCAGGAACACCACATAACACTTCACCTGGGCGATCCTATCCAGAAGATAGACCGGTCGGCAAAAACTGTACATTCCCTATCGGGAATTACCTTTAAGTATGACTATCTGGTATTAGCTACAGGCTCCGCACCCTTTGTGCCTGATATACCAGGCATAGATAAGGACGGCGTATTTGTTTACCGCACCATAGAGGACCTTGAGTTAATGAAGGCCCATGCCCCGAAAGTTAAAACCGGCGCAGTAATGGGTGGCGGCCTTTTGGGTTTGGAAGCAGCCAAGGCATTAATTGATCTCGGCATTACCGACACACATGTAATTGAATTCGCCCCGCGCTTAATGCCGCGGCAAATTGACTCCGCAGGCAGCCTGATGCTGCAGTCTAAATTAAAAGACCTGGGCTTAAATATCCACCTGAATAAAAGCACGTCGCACATTGGCGGCGATCATAAAATAGAAGCGTTGCATTTTAATGATGAGAGCGTACTTGCTGTAGATATGCTGGTGATATCTGCCGGCATCAGGCCGCGGGATGAACTGGCAAAACTTTCGGGCTTACAGGTAGGCACGCGCGGCGGAATAATGGTTAATGAAAAAATGCAAACGAGCGATGAGGCGATCTTTGCTATTGGTGAGTGCGCGTTATATGAAGGCATGATCTACGGCCTGGTTGCTCCCGGTTA
>JAQBOK010000061.1 GCA_028288085.1 Mucilaginibacter sp. | reverse complement strand
GTTATCGCCTATCCGAAAAAATTAAAGCCGAAACTATCGTTTCTTATAACAGGTATCTTGGTTATCGAATTATTGAACATAGTACGTTTTGTATTGCTGGCGCTGTTTTGGAACAAACAGAAAGGCTTGATATTAGATCATCATACCATTTTTAATATCATTATCTATATAATTATTGCCATAAGTATTTACTTTTGGGTTAAGCATGATGATAACAAAACAACCCGTGCAGCAAACTGATCTATTTGTTTATAACAACCATCCATACAATCCCGGTGGCTCGGCCATTAAAAGAGTATTATGGTATTTTGTTAACGCATTGGTGTTCAAATCCAGCTTATTTCCTTTCTACGCTATAAAAAATGGTTTACTTAGGTTGTTTGGCGCCAGGATTGGCGATCAGGTTGAAATTAAACCTTGCGTAAATATAAAGTACCCCTGGCTGCTTACCATTGGCAACGAGGTATGGATTGGTGAGCAGGTTTGGATTGATAATTTGGTGATGGTTACTATCGGTTCTAATATTTGTATATCACAAGGGGTGATGTTGCTTACCGGCAGCCATAATTATAAAAAAAAATCATTTGATCTGATGACGGCAAGCGTTGTGCTGGAAGATGGGGTTTGGATAGGTGCCAGGGCAATTGTAAACCTGGGTATCACCGCCGGTTCACATGCCGTACTGGCCAGCGGATCTGTAGCTACCAAAAACCTGGAGCCTTATAGTATCTACCAGGGAAATCCGGCAGTAAAAGTGCGTTCGAGAATTATCGAATGAATAGCGCCGTTTTCAGATGAACTAAATTCATCATGGATCATTTTTGGGATGTTTTTTATCATGATACTAATACGGGTGCGCTCTTTTCGATACCGTCACCACCTTCCCCTGATCCTGTAATGGCTCCTGAAACGCGCGCTATGCTATCTTGCGGCGGGTAATTTAATGATTGCGCCTGAAACGCATTTAAATTATTTTTTGGTATCAACCCAGGGCAGCTACCTGCCGTGACTGCCTCCATTTGCCTTTAAAGGACCTTGAAAAAGTGTTTTCCGCTACCAAAGTAATCTGTATTGAAGTGGGATTTTCTAATGCCGGAGAACAAAAATAATAATCTTCCACGGGTCCGGCTTTTCTATGCCAATTTTCGGAATGGGTTCTCACACCCAAATTGCTACCTCTATCTAACCTACAGGATGCATTTAAACAAATGCCAAAATAAGCAGCAAGGATTAAAAACGCCCTCAACCTGATTCTCATTATAATTTACCTTGCTACTATCTAATTCTGGACAAATTAATTGACGATTATATTCCATAATTTAAAAAAAAACAGCAAGCAATTGTAAACATCCTAAGTCTCTAAACTTAATCAATTGGCTAATTCACTTGCTGTTATATTGTTGACGTTTGCATGATTTTTTCTGTAAGAACCGTGCTGGTTCAAACATGAAGCCCATGCCGGAGGCGAAGCGGACGGAGGAATAAGCAGCAAGGATTAAAAACTCGGATAGGTCTTAACCTGGTTAACAATATAATTCTCCCCGCTGCTGTCTCATCCAATCAAATTAAATGATCCTTATGCTTTTATTATTTTGATTGTTCCCATAAATTTAAAAAGACAGTTGATACTTATAAAAACACCTTAAGGCTCTAAACTTGATCAATGACGAATTCATTAGCTGTCGGATTGCTGGATCTTTCATAATCTCTCCTATAAGGCCTGTCCTGGTTCAAACAGGCAAAGACCCTGAGTACTAATTTATACCGGATAGCATTGATCACGGCTAATTTGGGTTTACCTTCTGTTATCGTTTTTCTTTCATAGTACGCCTTAAGTTCATGATCACCCCTTATGGCGTTCAGGGCGCACACGTGCAATAGGGATTTCATTTTTATGTTGGCATAACGGGAGATCCTGGCCTTTTGGATACTGGAACCTGATTCGCTTTTGAAAGGTGCCACCCCGGCATAACAAGCGAATTTTTTGGGGTGCTTGATGTCTTTAAATTCATTGGTTGAAATGATCATTTGTATCGATGTCACCGGGCCAATACCCGGGACCGAGGTAATCAATTGTTTTAACCTTTTCAATTGTTCGTCCGAATTGATCAGCATTTCAATACTTGATTCAACTTCATTAATGTCAGCTTTAATTGCATCCATACTTCTTTCACACAATTTCAGGCTTTGCTTTTGCAGCCCTTTTTTTGAAAACTTTATTTGCTCTCTCAGCGGGTTTTGTAAAGCCACTGAAAGGGCCAACAGTCTGCTCCTCAAGGCGCATAAATTGGTCAACTCTAAAATGACCGGGCGTTTTTTTGCCAGGATATTTAAATCAGCTATGTTTTTTTGGGCATATGCAGCGATGCGTATAGCATCTGCCTTGTCATATTTACCCCTCGCCAGGCCCATCGACCTTTTGATCCGCAGTGGATTCTCTATAACTGCATTGCCGTTGATTTTTTTTAGCGAACTGATCAGGTGATTACAATAGATGCCGGTGGCCTCCATACAGAAAATAGCCTTGGTAACCGTAAAGCCAGGAAGTTCTTTCAGCCTGTTGCAAAAGGCTAAAATATCATCCGGGTCATTTTTTCTCACTTCGTGAAATAGTAATTTCGTCCCCTGCATGACAGCATAATCTAGTTTGTTCTTAGATACGTCAATTCCGATAAAAAAAGTAAACTTTTTGGTCTTAACTTTAACAGTTTCCACCTTTGACAAAATCTCTTCCTGATTGCATGGTTTTGCGATCTGCGCGTTTTTTTTGATCAACATCCCTAATAAAAAATAGTATTTTCCTTTATATCAGCCGTATTTTCCGGCACACCAAAAAAATGATATAACTTTGGTGTATCCTACTACATCCTTATGTAATTTACAATTACGCAGTTGTTTATTACATTTACGTTTTTAACGATGCATTTGACCTATGACAGCGACCTTACACCTTGGAAGAAAGATCAGCAAGATTCGTGAACTACGCGGAATGAAGCAGGACGCGCTGGCTGCTGCACTTAATATCAGTCAGCAGGCCATTTCCAGAATTGAACGGAGTGAAAAAGTGGAAGAAGAGCTACTGGAAAAAGTCGCTACCGCCTTAGGGGTAACACCGGAAGGGATTCATAAATTTAACGAGGAGGCGGTTTTTAATATTATTGGGAATAATTACCATGATCATTCCAGTTCGGTACAATACCAGTGCGCCTTTAATCCAATCGATAAACTGATCGAAGTATTCGAGGAAAATAAAAAACTATATGAGCAGCTTTTGGCGAGTGAGCGTGAAAAAGTGGTGATTTTGAAGCAAGTTCAGAAAAAATAAATTTAAACTATCATAGCTCTCGAGGTTAGATTTCCTTTCCTTAAAAATACAATAAAAGCACCATTTCTTGGTTCCCAAACCAAATTTGCCGTCATCTCCTTTCAGGTAACGGAAATAACAACTAAGTGCTTTTTTATAAAAGTGGTGATGTGTTTTTTTGTCGGTAGAATATTTTGTAGAGTTTTCTCGAAGGCACTTTATGTTAATATGAATTAATTTTACCTAATTTATAAACCTTCATTTAATAAATTCAAACGAGCTTTTAGATTAAGGCTTGCCTAAATTCATATATCACTACTTTCCAAAGGAGAGGGAAGTGTGACGAACGCCACACTACTCAATTGGCTTAAACGCCCTATTCCACCTGATCTTGTGAAAGATATCTTTGGTTGAATCTATACTCATTACAGTAATGATGGCTTTGCCTACAATATGGTCTTCGGGTACGTAGCCCCAAAAACGGCAGTCGAGGGAGTTATGGCGAT